>DATJPH010000279.1:0-8248 GCA_035506475.1 Bacteroidota bacterium
TACACGCGGTTGATCTCGGCAAAGAACTGTATGTTCTCGTCGACGGTGAGATCCCCGTAGAGCGTGAACCTCTGCGAGAGATAACCGATCTCCTTCTTGACCGCATCGGATTCCCTGACGATATCGTGACCCAGGACAGACGCCGTTCCACCGTCCGGGGCGAGTATGCCGCACAGGAGGCGGATCGCGGTCGTCTTCCCGGCACCGTCGGGGCCCACGAGCCCGAACATCGACCCCTCCTCCACGGCGAGGTTCAGCCTGTCGACGGCCCTGACGGCGCCGAAAGAACGGGAGAGGTCATATGTGACGACGGCCTGTCCCACGGCGCTCAGCGCACCTTTCCGGCGGCAAGCAGGACGGCGTCGGCGGGAAGACCGGGCTTGAGTGCGCCGTCAGGATTGGCGGCCTCGATTCTGACGCCGAAGACGAGCTTCGTCCGCTCCTCCTTCGTCTGGACATTCTTGGGGGTGAATTCGGCCACGGGCGAGATATAGGTGACGCTCCCCTCGACGGATTTCCCCTTCCCGAACGAATCGATCGTTATCTGCGCGGTCTGCCCCAGCCGGACGTTCCCCAGGTCCGCCTCGTTCACGTAGATCATCAGCTTGACCCTGTCCAGGTAGGTGAGCCTGAGGACGGTCATCCCCGGATTGACGAGTTCCCCCGGCTCGACGCCCCGGAGCGTGATGACTCCTGCGGACGGTGAGATCACGTGACAGTCCCGCACACGCTTCCGGAGGAGGTCCGCCTGGGCCGCGGCCTGGTCGCGGCGGACGCGGGCCCCCTGGATCTCCTCCGGGCGGAGGCCCGATTTGAGCTTCCGGTACGTCTGTTCGGCCGCAACATACCGTGCGTAGGCGTCGTCGTAACTCTTCTGTGTGACGGAATGCTCGGCAAGGAGCGCCTTCATCCGCGCAAAATCGGTCTCCGCCGTCCTGAACGCGGCCTCCGCCTGGACGATATCCTCTTTCCTCGATCCCTCGACGGCGAGCCTGTACGCGGATTCGAACGACGCCAGGTTGGCAAGGGCCTGGCGGAGCTGTATCTGGTATTCGGCGTCATCGACAACGACAAGCGTGTCGCCGGGAGCGACGCGGGAACCCTCATCGACGCGCACGGCAAGGACTTTCCCTCCGACCTCGACGCCGATGTTGACGTCGGTCCCCTCGATAGTTCCGGACGACTCTATCCGTCCATCGGAAGAGCCCGAGCACGATGCAAGGAGCAGGGCTGCGGAAGCCGCCGCTGAAGCGAACAGTCTCATGATACACCTGGTAGTTGTGAAATCCGGTTTGCGCCATTGCGGTTGCGACGATGCGCGTATTCCTCGAGCGCGGAATCCGTCAGTATGCCGCGGAGAAAGACGGTCATGATCGAGCGGATGATCTCCCTGGCAGAAAGCGTGTGCCCCGCGAGAACGGCGGGGTTGACGACCGCCTCGACCGCGCCGATAAACGCCATCAGGAACAGATCGATGTCGACGTCGGCGCGGACGTACCCCCGGGCCACACCCCCCAGGAGCAGCCCCCTGAAGTCCGTCGAGATCCTCTCGCGGCGGAACTTCTGCACGCGGGCCCAGAGCGAAGGAGAGTGACGCTGCATGTCGCGCATCATCGGCCTGCTCAACTGCGTCAGCCTCTCCCCGAGAAACGTCACGAGCGTCTCGAATTTTTCCAGGAACCCCGTATCCGCCTCGACGATGGCGCGGAACTCGGCATGCACCTCAGCGAGGAGGCGGTCCGTTACGACAAGGAGAAGTTCGTCCTTGCTTGCGAAGTGCTTGTAGAACGTCTTTTTGCTGATGCCGAGGCTCCCGGCGATCTCCTCGACCGGGACGGGCGAGAACCCCTCCTCCATGAACCGGACCGCCGCCGAGGCGATAATCCGTTCCCTGATATCCGCTGGTGTGTTGTCGGTTGACATTGGTGGAATCCGTGGAAACCAACACAGTTTCTTAAGTTTCCAATATACGACAGCGGGGGCTCTTTGTCAAGGGGGGGAAAAAAATCCGGCCCCTTGCGGGGCCGGTTGGATCTGCATCGGAGGCTGGAAGCGGGTGATCAGTACATGTCACCCATGCCGCCGCCGCCGGGCATCGGGGGAGCCGGCTTCTTTTCTTCCGGCTTCTCGACGATCGTGGCTTCCGTCGTCAGCAGGAGAGAGGCCACCGACGCGGCATTCTCGAGCGCCGTGCGGGTCACCTTCGTCGGGTCGATGACGCCTGACTTGACGAGGTTCTCGTACTGCTCCGTGAACGCGTTATACCCGTAGTCGTCCTTCCCTTCCTTCACCTTGTTCACAACGACGGAACCTTCCTGGCCGGCGTTCGCGACGATCATCCGGATGGGCTCCTCGAGGGCGCGCCGGACGATGTCGACGCCCGTCTGCTGATCCTCGTTGGCCATCTTCAGACCGGTCAGCTTCGCCGCCGCGCGAAGGTACGCCACCCCGCCGCCGGGAACGATCCCTTCCTCGACAGCCGCCCTTGTGGCATGAAGCGCATCCTCGACACGCGCCTTCTTCTCCTTCATCTCCACCTCGGTCGCCGCGCCGATCTTCAGAACGGCAACGCCGCCCGAGAGCTTGGCGAGCCTCTCCTGGAGCTTCTCCTTGTCGTAGTCGGATGTCGTCTTCTCGATCTGCGCCTTGATCTCGTTGATGCGCTTCTTGATGTCTTCCTTCTTCCCCGCGCCCTCGACGATCGTGGTGTTGTCCTTGTCGATCGTCACTTTCTTGGCGCGGCCGAGGTAGGTCAGCGTCGCGTTCTCGAGCTTGTATCCCTGCTCTTCGGAGATCACCGTCCCGCTCGTGAGCGTGGCGATGTCCTCGAGCATGGCCTTGCGGCGGTCGCCGAATCCCGGCGCCTTCACCGCGGCGACCTTCAGCGTCCCGCGCAGCTTGTTCACCACGAGCGTCGCAAGCGCCTCGCCCTCGACGTCTTCGGCGATCACGAGGATCGGGCTCCCCGTCTGCGCGACTTTCTCGAGGACCGGGAGAAGGTCCTTCATCGAGGAGATCTTCTTGTCGTGGATGAGAATGACCGGATTCTCGAGCACGGTCTCCATCGACTCCGCATCCGTCACGAAGTAGGGGGAGAGATACCCGCGGTCAAACTGCATGCCTTCCACGACCTCGATCGCCGTCTCGATGCCTTTCGCTTCTTCGACCGTGATGACGCCGTCGGTGCCGACCTTCATCATCGCGTCCGCGATGAGGTCGCCGATGATCGCATCGTTGTTCGCGGAGATGGCGCCGACCTGGGCGATCTCTTTCTTGCTCGTCTTGTCGACGGGCTTGCTCATCTCCTTCAGTCCTTCGACGACCTTCGTGACGGCGATGTCGACGCCGCGCTTGAGGTCCATCGGGTTCGAACCGGCCGCGACCATCTTGAGTCCCTCGCGCACGATCGCCTGGGCAAGGACGGTCGCCGTGGTTGTCCCGTCGCCGGCGACATCGGATGTTTTCGATGCGACCTCGCGGACCATCTGCGCGCCCATATTCTCAAGCGGGTTCTCGAGCTCGATCTCCTTGGCCACCGTCACACCGTCCTTCGTGATCGTCGGCGCACCGAATTTCTTGTCGATGACGACGTTGCGCCCCTTCGGACCGAGCGTGACCTTCACCGCGTCGGCAAGCTGGTCGACCCCCTTCTTCAGGGCGGCCCGGGCCTCGACGTTATACTGGATGAGTTTTGCTGACATAGTTCTTCGTCTCCTTCGTTAGTCAATTCGTAGTGGGGGTTACACGATCGCGAACACGTCCGCTTCGCGCATGATAAGGTATTCTTCGCCTTCGATCGTCACTTCCGTTCCCGAGTACTTCCCGTACAGCACCTTGTCCCCCACCTTCACTTCGGGATTCACCTTCTTACCGTCGTCCGTGACCTTGCCAGGTCCGACAGCCACGACTTCACCAACAACCGGCTTCTCCTTGGCAGTGTCAGGAAGAATGATACCCCCTCGTGACTTCTCTTCAGCAGGAGACGGCTTAATCACGACTCGATCAGCCAGCGGCTTTATCTTCATACGATATCCTCCTATGTATATAAATTATTGTTAAATAATGACTTACGGCGGGAAATCACACTCTTATTAGCACTCCATATGGAAGAGTGCTAATAATATAGGTGATTGGAGGGAATTTGTCAAGCCCCCCCCTCGTGGAGGGAGGGGGGGGGCGGAACCTCAGGATGGATTCCGGAGCGGTATTTTACGCTGTGGCAGAGACGTCAAATATGTGTATCCCGTATGGCTGCAGGTCGAAATAGATCCCCTTCGATGCAAGGCCGTTTCTGTCCCGGACGTATGTCGCCTCGCCAAGGAGGTCGCGCAGTTCAATGGAGCCGCCCTGGAGATCGTCGAGCGGGAGATCGACATAGCACTGGCCGCTGAGCGGGGCGTAGTTGATCACGACAAGCCTGGTCCCCGCCGAAGGGGCGTGCCACCAGAAGATCAGGAAATTCCCCCACGTGTAGTTCTCATGCCATGCTCCCCTGGGCATCAGGAGCCGCCAGGCCCCCTGGCGGAACGGGGGCGAAGCAATGACATTCAGGAGACGGGAGTAGAACGCCTTCGTGCGGCGCGCGACATCCTCCCGCGGGCGGCGCGTCAGCTGCACCGGGATCTTGACCTTCCGCCCCTCGAACTGCCCTTCGTGGAACATCACCATTCCCGGCACGGTGGCAATGACCGTCGCTGCGGCGAACAGCCATGGCTCGGAGGTCAGCGACGAGGCCGCACGCTGCTCGTCGTGGTTCTCGATGAAGCGGAGCGAATGCCTCTGGTACTCCATCTCCGCGCGGAGGTGATCGCGGACCGATCCCGCACCCTCGCGGAGCAGCCTGTCAAACAGCGTTTTGTCGTACGTGTAGTCGAAGCCGAGCTGCTGGAGATCCCACTCCATGTTCCAGTAGGCCTCCGCAATGAAGAGGTGGTCCGGGTGGAATGAGCGCACCGCCCCGATCGCTTCGGTCCAGAATTCTCCCGGCGCGGGGGTTTCCCCTTCGGCCGGGGCATGCCCCCCCCACGTCCGCGCAAACACACCGTTCAGGACGAGCATCGCCATGTCGCAGCGGACCCCATCGCACATGGCCGCAATACGCACCATAAGCTCGGTCATCGCCCGCCGCGCCTCCGGACGCGTCACATTGATCTGCGCAGTGTCGGTCCATCCCGCAAACGACGGGTCGCGTCCCATGGCAATCGTGAGCGGCCCGTTCACCGTTTCAGCCCGGAAGAACAGGTCGGGCCTGGAGACCTCCTCCCCCTCCTTCCCCTGCACGTAGTACTCGGGATGATCGTGGACCCATGCGTGGTCACAGGCGGTATGGTTGGGAACGAAATCGAGCACAACGCCTATACCCCGCTCCGCGAGCCTGGTCCGGAGCAGGGCAAGCCCCTGCACCCCTCCCAGCGATTCCGGGATTTCGTACGCGTGGATTGCGTAGGGCGAACCCCCGATGTCGGCGTCGCTGAGATCGGGGAGGGCACCACGGTACGCCGCACGGAGCCCCTCGTCCTGGCGCGCGATCGCGATCCCCCGGGGGCCCGGGGACCAGACACCCATAAGCCAGAGGGCGTCGATCCCGTACCCTTTCCACTCTTCAAGCAGCGCTTCGGGAATCGTCCCGAGTGTGACGGGTCTTGCCAGCGAGAGGGAGAGTTCCTCCAGGAGGACGCGGACGTTGATCTCCAGGAGCACGGTGTGCGCTTTCGCGCGGAGGTTGATGGGAGGAGGCGCTTTTTTCGACATGGGGAGACCGTTCAGGATTCGTCTTCTTGTGCAGACAATGCGCCGTGCCTGTACGAAGTGCCGGCGATAACAAGGACATATTCGCCGCGGGGAGGACGGCCGCCGACCTCCCGGCTCACGCGTGAGACCGGCCCCCGGCGGACTTCTTCAAATTTTTTCGTCAGCTCGCGCACGAGGGCCACCTGCCTGTCACCCATGAACTGCAGCACCTCGTTCAGCGTCTTCTCGATGCGGTGCGGCGATTCGTATATGACGATCGTGCGCGTCTCGCCCGCAAGCGCCTCGAACCGCGTCTTCCTCCCCTTCTTGACGGGGAGAAACCCTTCGAACACGAACCTGTCGGCAGGGAGCCCGCTGACGACGAGCGCGGCCAGGAGTGCGCTGGGTCCCGGGGAGGCGATCACGGCGATCCCGGCTTCGACAGCCTCGCGTATGAGGACGTACGCCGGGTCAGATATCCCGGGCGTCCCCGCGTCTGTCACCACCGCCACGGAGCTCCCCTGCCTGAGCGCAGCGATGAGCGACGCCGCGCGCCTCTGTTCGTTATAGCTGTAATAGCTCACGAGCGGCTTCCGGATCCCGAGGTGGTCGAGGAGGACTTTTGTCGTACGCGTGTCCTCCGCGGCAATGCAATCAACCGATCCGAGTATCCGGACGGCGCGGAGCGTAATGTCGTCCAGGTTGCCGATCGGCGTGCTGACGACATAGAGGGCGCCGTGCTGTATCTCCTCGCTCATATTCCCCAGTCGCGGGCATACCGGAAATCGACGTTCACCGTTCTGTGGGAGACCTTCGCAACAAGGGGGGGCCGCCGCTTGAACTGGCTTTTGCGGACCATCGCCTGCACGCTCCTGATGAAACGTTCGTCAAACCCCATCGCACCGAGCTCGGCGTCGCTCCGCCTCTCGTCGATCATCGCGTACAGGAGCCTGTCGACATCCCTGTAGGTGAACCCGAGCTCCCCCTCGTCCGTCTGCCCGGTCCAGAGATCCGCCGTCGGCTTCTTTGCGACGATCTCCCCGGGGACGCCGAGCGCTTCGGCGAGCTGCCACACCTGCGTTTTGTACAGGTCGCCGAGCGGGTTTATCGCGCACGCCATATCGCCGAAGAGTGTCCCGTAGCCGAGCAGGAACTCCGTCTTGTTGCTCGTCCCGAGAACGAGCCCCCCGTCGCGCGCGGAGACGTCATAGAGGACGATCATCCGCTGCCTGGCCATGACATTGCCGGCCCGGAGACGGTCCTCCACACGCATCGCCCCCAGGAGGGGATCCACCATGGGGGTGATATCCACCGTCTCCGACTGAATCCCGAGCGCGTCGACGACCCGCTGCGCGTCAAGGAGGCTCTCCGCGCTGCTGGTCCTGTAGGGCATCATGACCGCCCTGACGTTCTGCCGCCCGAGCGCTCCCGCGGCCAGAAACGCCGTGACAGCGGAATCCACGCCGCCGGAGAGCCCGACGATACCGCGCGTAAATCCCGCGTTGTTCGACTCGTCGCGGAGGAATTTTTCGAGAAGTGTCCTGACAACTGCGGTGTTGAGTGAAAGGTCCGATTGCGGGCCGGAGGTTTCCATGGGGCAAAACTAAACAATTTGCACGTTGGATACAAGAGAGTGAAACCTCCGGCACCCCTCCGGACGTTCTTGATTCAGGAAGAGTCGTTTCTTATACTTACCGGAGCCTACGTCCAACTCCCGGGTGCACAATGAAGATCCTGTCGTCGCTCTGCGCTGTGTTCCTCCTCGTGACCCAGGTCCCGGCAGGGAGCAGGACCACCGGCCGCCTCGACGCCGCCCTCCGCTCGGCTGGTCCCTCGGACCGTATCGCCGTCTGGGTCTTTTTCAGGGACAAGGGGAAATCCGGGATCGCCGCCGGGACGGTCGCCACCGACCTCGTTTCGCCGCGCGCGCTCCGGCGAAGGGCGAGCGTCCTCCCCGCGGACAGGCTCGTCGACGAGACGGACCTCCCGGTCGCTCCCCAATACTCCTCGGCCGTCGCGGGGATCGTGACGCAGATCCGCCAGACGTCGAAATGGCTCAATGCGGTGAGCGCCGAAGCCACGCCGGGGCAGATCGCCCTCCTGGGGAGACTCCCGTTTGTCCGGGAAATCGAGATCGTCCAGCGGTACAGGCGCGTCAGGGAAACGGAAATCCCCGTCCCCTCCGGGATACCGCACCCGGCCATGAAAACGGGAAAGACCGCCGCGCTCAACTACGGGTCGTCGCTCGCGCAGGTGAGCGCCGAGAACATCCCGGCGGTCCACACGAGCGGAAATTCGGCGCAGGGGATCCTCATCGGCATATTCGACAACGGTTTCCGGCTGCTGAACCACGAGGCGCTCCGGGTCCTCCGCCCCAGGATCATCGCCCAGCATGACTACGTCGACCACAAGGAGAGCGTCGTCCCCAACGACCCGTTCGGACCGTTCGGGGGGCACGGGATCAATACCCTCTCGACGATGGCGGGGTATATGCCGGGGCAGGTGATCGGTCCCGCCT
>DATJPH010000280.1:0-5693 GCA_035506475.1 Bacteroidota bacterium
TGCGGTCCTGATGCCGAATCACGCCGGGCCATGCTCGCGGAGCTCGGATCCCGGTCACTCGACGAGTTCATCGCGGGGGTCGTCCCTCCCGCCATACGGAGCGCCCGGCCGCTCGCGATCGGCGAGGGGCGGACCGAAGAGGAGGTCATCGCCGCTCTGGGGGCGATGGCGTCCCGGAACAGGGTGTGCCGTTCGTTTATCGGCACAGGGTACCATGACACCGTCACGCCCGCGGTGATACTGCGCAACGTCCTGGAGAACCCGGGGTGGTACACGGCGTACACACCCTACCAGGCGGAGATCGCACAGGGGCGGCTCGAAGCGCTCCTGAACTTCCAGACGATGGTCACGGACTTCACAGGGATGGACATCGCCAACGCCTCACTGCTTGACGAATCGACGGCCGCGGCGGAGGCGATGACGATGTTTTACGCCATCAAGGGGCATCCTGCCGGAGGGGTCTTCTTCGTCTCCGACGAGTGCCACCCGCAGAACATCGAGGTCGTGCGCACGCGGGCCGGCGCCCTGGGGATACGCATCGTCGTGGGAAGCGCCTCGTCGTTCGAGTTCTCCGACACCGTCTTCGGAGCGCTCATACAGTACCCCGCCACTGACGGAGCAATTCATGACTACCGCCCCTTCTGCGACAGGGCGCACGAGGTCGGCGCTCTCGTCGCCGCCGCCGCCGATATCATGAGCCTTGCCCTGCTTGCGCCCCCTTCGGCATTCGGCGCCGACGCGGCCGTGGGCTCCACGCAGCGGTTCGGCATCCCGATGGGCTACGGGGGCCCGCATGCCGCCTACTTCGCGACGAAAGACGAACACAGGCGGCACATGCCCGGCCGCATCATCGGCGTTTCGCAGGACGCCCAGGGGAACCGGGCGCTCCGGATGGCGCTGCAGACGCGGGAACAGCATATCAGGAGGGAGAAGGCGACGTCGAACGTCTGCACCTCGCAGGTCCTCCTGGCGGTGATGGCGGGGATGTACGCCGTCTATCACGGCCCGGGGGGAATCCGCTCGATCGCCGGGAGGATGCACGCGCTTGCAGGCATGCTTGCACGCGGCGCAGCTTCGCTCGGCCACACTATCGTCCACGACGACTTCTTCGACACGGTCCGCCTGAGGCCGAAGGCGGGTTCCCTGGAGCCCATACTCCGCGCGGCGGCGAACGCGGCGATGAACTTCCGGAGGTTCCCGGACGGGACGCTCGGCATCGCGCTCGACGAGCTCGCGGACGGGAACGAGGTCCTTGCCATACTCGGCGTTCTGGCCGGCGGTGCGCCGTACAGGGACGGGGAATCGCTGCGCAAGGACGGCGCGCCGTACGGCGGACCTCTTGCGCGGACGACGCCGTACCTCACGCACCCGGTCTTCCACAGGCACAGAAGCGAAACCGCGATGCTCCGCTACATCCACTCCCTGGAAGCGAAGGACCTCGCGCTGAATGTCAGCATGATCCCGCTGGGGTCATGCACGATGAAGCTGAACGCGACGACGGAGATGATCCCCGTGACCTGGCCGGCCTTCGGCAGGCTCCACCCCTTCGCGCCGGCGGACCAGGCCGCGGGGTATCACGCGATGTTCGGGGAGCTCGCCTCGTGGCTCGGGGAGATCACCGGGTTCGCAGCGGTCTCCTTCCAGCCGAATGCAGGGGCGCAGGGGGAATACACAGGCCTCCTCGTCATACGCGCCTGGCACAGGTCCCGCAAGCAGGATCACAGGACGGTGTGCCTCATCCCCTCCTCGGCGCACGGGACAAATCCCGCGAGCGCCGTGATGGCCGGGATGCAGGTCGTCGTCGTCCGCTGCGATGAGGCCGGGAACATCGACGTCAGGGATCTGGAGGCGAAGGCGCGGGAGCATGCCTCCTCGCTGGCGGCGCTCATGGTGACGTACCCGTCGACGCACGGCGTGTTCGAAGAGTCGATCCGCGACATCTGCCGCATCGTCCACGAGAACGGAGGGGAGGTGTACATGGACGGCGCCAACATGAACGCGCAGGTCGGGCTCTGCCGCCCGGCGGAACTCGGCGCCGACGTCTGCCACCTGAACCTGCACAAGACATTCTGCATCCCTCACGGCGGCGGCGGCCCGGGGATGGGACCGATCGCGGTGGCAGAGCATCTTTCGCCGTTTCTCCCGGTCCACCCCGCACTCGGGGAAGCTGGAGCGGGGTCCACGGGACCCGTCTCCGCGGCGCCGTGGGGAAGCGCGAGCATACTGACGATCTCCTGGGCGTACATCGCGATGATGGGGGGACGCGGGCTCACGGAAGCGACCGAGATCGCCATACTCAACGCGAACTACATGGCAAAGCGGCTCGAGGGGCATTACCCGATACTCTACCGGGGCGCCGGCGGGCGCGTCGCGCACGAGTTCATCGTCGACCTCCGCGGGTTCAAGGAGAGCGCCGGGGTGGAGGCGGAGGATGTCGCGAAGCGCCTGATGGATTACGGCTTCCACGCGCCGACGGTCTCATTCCCCGTTGCGGGAACACTGATGATCGAGCCGACGGAGAGCGAGTCGAAGGAGGAGCTTGACAGGTTCTGCGACGCGCTCGTCGCGATCAGGGATGAGATCCGTGAGATCGAACAGGGGACGGCGGACAGGATACAGAATGTCCTGAAGAACGCGCCGCACACCGCCTCGGCGGTCACGAGCGACGCATGGACGATGCCGTACGGGAGGGAAAAAGCGGCGTTCCCGACCCCCTACGTGCGGGCCCACAAGTTCTGGCCCGCGGTCGCGAGGGTCAACAACGCCTACGGGGACAGGAACCTCATCTGCACCTGCCCCCCTGTCGAAGAGTACGCTGAGGCCTGACGCGCGGCGCTACTTGCCGATAAGCTTCCGGTAGGCCGCGGCGTCCAGGAGACCCGCTGCCTCGCCGGGGCTTGAGAGCTTCACTTTCACCATCCACCCCTTCCCGTAGGGGTCCTTGTTCACCGCGTCGGGCGTCGCCGCCACCGCGACGTTGATCTCGGTGACGGCGCCCGACATCGGCGCGTAGAGGTCCGAGACCGCCTTCACCGCCTCGATCGTGCCGAAGGCCTCGTGCTGCTTCACCGATTTCCCCACCGCGGGGAGCTCCACGAAGACGACGTCCCCGAGTTCCCCCTGCGCATAGTCGGTGATCCCGACGGTCCCCGTCTCCCCTTCGATCCGGATCCACTCGTGGTCCTTCGTGTATTTCAGGTTCTCAGGAAAATTCATGATGGGCGTTCCTTTCTTCGGTTATGGAGTCAATCGCCGGGTGGAACAAACACGAACGTATCGAGGAAGCTCGTGTCGAACTTGCCGCTCCGGAACTTCTCGTTCTGCATCACCTGGCGGTGGAACGGGATCGTCGTCTTGATCCCCTCGATGACGAATTCCTCGAGGGCGCCCGCCATCTTGTTGATCGCCCCCTCCCGCGTCTGCGCGTAGACGACGAGCTTGGCGGTGAGCGAATCGTAATACGGCGGGACGGAGTACCCGGCGTAGGCGTGCGTGTCGACCCTGACGCCGAACCCTCCCGGCATGTGGAAATCGGTGATCTTCCCGGGCGAGGGGCGGAAATCGTGGGCGGGATCCTCGGCGTTGATCCGGCATTCGATCGCATGGCCCCGCTGGACGATCTTCTTCTTCGGCAGGCGCTCGCCCGCGGCGATCCTGAGCTGGAGCTTGATCAGGTCGTGTCCCGTGACCTGCTCGGTGACCGGATGCTCGACCTGGATGCGCGTGTTCATCTCCATGAAATAGAAATTCCGGTCTTTGTCGACGAGGAATTCGATTGTCCCCGCGTTGACGTAGTTGACCGCCCTGCACCCCTTGAGCGCCGCCTCGCCCATGGCCGCGCGGAGTTCGTCGTCCACGACGGGGGACGGGGATTCTTCGATTAATTTTTGATGGCGCCGCTGTACCGAGCAGTCGCGCTCGCCCAGGTGCATCACGTTGCCGTGCTCGTCGCCGAAGACCTGCAGCTCCACGTGGCGCGGCTGCTCGATGTACTTTTCGAGGTACACGCCCGGGTTGCTGAACGCCTGCTCCGCCTCGTGCCGTGCGGTCCCGAACGCGTTTTCCATCTCGGCGTCCTCGCGGACGATCCTCATCCCGCGCCCCCCTCCGCCCGCCGACGCCTTGATGATGACCGGGTAGCCGATCGCCCGGGCGATCTCGAGCGCTTCGCCGGCCGAGGCGATTTCGCTCTCGCTCCCGGGGACGACAGGGACCCCGGCTTTGCGCATCGTCTCCTTGGCGACGGACTTGTCCCCCATCGCGCTGATCATCGCGGGGGTCGGACCGATGAACTTGATGGCGGAGGTCGTGCAGATCTCGGCGAACCCGGCGTTTTCGGCGAGGAATCCGTAGCCGGGGTGTATGGCGTCCGCACCGGTGATCTCGGCGGCGGCGATGATGCGGGGGATTTTCAGGTAGCTCTCGCGGCCCGGCGGGGGACCGATGCAGACCGCCTCGTCGGCGAAACGGACGTGGAGCGAATCCCTGTCGGCCTGGGAATAGACGGCGACGGTCTTGATCCCGAGCTGTTTGCACACCCGGATAATGCGGAGGGCGATCTCCCCCCTGTTCGCGATGAGAACCTTCTTAAACACCAGCGGTCTCCTGGATAGCGGCTCCCGTCACGAAGCCTTCTCGACGAGGAAGAGGGTCTGGTCGTACTCGACCGGCTGCCCGTTCTCGACCATGATCTTGACGATCTTCCCTTCGACGTCCGCCTCGATTTCGTTCATGAGCTTCATGGCTTCGACGATGCAGAGGACGGCCCCGGGGCGTATGACGCTCCCCACCTGGACGAACGGGGCGGCGTCGGGGGCCGGAGACTTGTAGAACGTGCCGACGATGGGAGACTTGATCTCGTGCAGGTGGGAGGTTGCAGGGGGAGGCGGCGCCTGGGGAGCGGGGTCGGCGGAAGCCGCCTGTGCGGGGAACCCGCCGGCCTGGACCGGGGGGGCCCCTGCGGGGGCGAACTGCCCCTGGTAGACGGGGGCGGGATGAGGATTCTTGGCAACGCGGATCTTCTTCCCTTCCTCCTCGATCTCGATCTCGTCCACGCTGCTCTCGGAGAGAAGCTTGACAAGCTTCCTGACGTAGTTTAGATCCATGAGGGCTCCGGATTAGTCGGGGGAAGCGGACGTCATGCTTTCACGCGCTCGATGTAGTCGCCCGTCCTTGTGTCGATCTTGACGACGTCCCCCTCGTTGATGAACAGGGGGACATTCACGTTCGCGCCGGTCTCGACGGTGGCGGGCTTGGTCCCCGAGTTCGCGCTGTCCCCGCGGACGCCGGGAACTGTTTCCGTCACCCGGAGCTCCACGGTGATCGGAAGCTCTATCCCGGTGATATCGGTGCCGTTAAAGAGGATGTCCACCGATTCACCGTCCTTGAGGAATTTCGCCCCGTCCCCGATCTGGTCCCCCTGGACCGACATCTGCTCGTAATTCTCTTTGTCCATGAAGACATAGCCGGTCCCGTCCCTGTACAGGAACTGGAACTCTTTCCTCTCGATCCTGATCGTGTCGATCGACTCGCCGGCCCTGAACCGGTTCTCGATGACTTTGCCGCTTTTGATGTTTTTCAGCTTCGTGCGGACGAATGCCCGCCAGTTTCCCGGGTTGACATGCTGAAATTCGATGATCGTCCAGAGCTCGTTGTTGTACTTGATGACGAGGCCCGGCCGGAAATCTGATGTT
>DATJPH010000281.1:0-3528 GCA_035506475.1 Bacteroidota bacterium
GCGCAGATTGCGGATATCCAGGGGCCGGGCGTCGTGACGATGATATGGGTGACGATCGCTTCCAACGATCCTTACTTCCTCCGGCGGATCATACTCCGGATGTACTGGGACGGCGAGAAATCCCCCTCCGTGGAGGTGCCGATCGGCGACTTCTTCGGGACCGGGATGCAGTACAAGCATTACCTGACCCCGCTTGTCGGGATGTCGAGCGGGGGATACTATTCCTACTTCCCGATGCCGTTTGCGACTGGCGCCCGGATCGAGATCGTGAACGAAACCGGGCTGGAGATCAACTCATTCTACTATCATATTGACTACCAGAAGCTCAGTGCGCCCCCCGAGCCGTCCGTTGCCCGGTTCCACGCGTCGTGGCGCCGTGAGATACGGACATCCCCCGGCAAGTACTATACGCTGCTGGAAGCCGAAGGGGAGGGGCACCTCGTCGGCGTGAACATGAGCATGCAGAGTTACGACGGGGGGCTTTCCTTCCTGGAAGGGGACGAGATGATCTACGTGGACGGGGAGAAGGAAGCCTCCGTCAGGGGGACGGGGACCGAGGACTATTTCAACAGCGGATGGTATTTCAACAAGGGGGAGTTCGCCGCTCCGTACCACGGGCTGATAATCAAGGACGACTCGCTGGGTCGGATCGCGGCGTACCGGTTCCACGTCCTCGACGTGATTCCGTTCAAGAAGTCGATACGCGCCCTCATCGAGCACGGCGACCGTAACACGGAGATCGCGGACTACAGCAGCACCGCCTACTGGTACCAGAAGGAGCCGCACAGGCCTTTTGAGCCCATGATGCCGGCCCCGTTGAGGATACCTCTGCGCGTCCAGGTTCCCAACGGCGCGATTGAAGCCGAGTCTCTCACCCCCCTTGAGACACATCTCCAATCCTCGGTCGAGGATATGTCGCCGTATGGCGCCGACTGGAGCGGTCTCAGGCAGCTTCATGTCGACGCCTCGAAAATTGGAGACAGGTTCACGGTTGCTCTTCCGGCACCCGAGGACAGGTACGACGTCGATCTCTACTTCACGAAAGGGCCGTCGTACGGCGACGCCGGCATATTCCTTGACGGCAATGCGATCGGTTCGTTCAAGGGGTTCGATAAGACGGTCGTCCCGGGGGGTCCGGTAAGGCTCCGCGATCTCCCTTCTTCGGGGAAACAGATAAAGCTCCAGGTCGCAATCGCGGGGAATGACCCCCGGTCCACCGGTTTTGCCGTAGGCCTCGACGCGTTCACGATGCGCCCGCACCGTGATTTCATACCGGCGTGGTCGCTCATAGGCCCTTTCCTCAATCCGCGTGACGCTTCACTCAACCGGCTCGGGCTCGACATCGTCTACGCGCCCGAACGGGAGATCGATCTCTCGAAAACCTACGAGGGGTTCGGCGGGCAGAAGGTCGCCTGGCAGGGCGTGAAGACGCCGAAGTCCGGGCGGGTCGACCTCTACATGTTTGACCCGTACGAGATGGTCGTCGCCTATGCGTTCACGTACGTATATTCTCCCGAGAACCAGGACCTGCCGCTCCTTCTCGGAAGCGACGACGGCGTGAAGGTGTTTTTGAACGGGAAGGAGATCCACCGGGTCCTCATGGTCAGGGTCGCGGAGCCTGACCAGGACAATGTTCCCCTCCATCTCGCAAAAGGGTGGAACAGGCTCCTTCTCAAGATCGAGAACAACTTCGGCGGGTACAATTTCTTCGCGCGCATACTCGATCCGTCGAAATCCCTGAAGTTCAACGCCGCAAAGCCGGAGTGAGACGATGAACCGAACAGTCGCAGCCGCCCTCCTCTCGCTTCTCATCCCTCTGCGTGGAGCGGGACAGGTGACTCTCCGGGACCCGTACCTTGTTCTCAATGCCCGGGCCGGCGACCCGCTCTTTACGACGTACGCGGCCCCGATGGAACGCTCCCGGTTCTTCGCCGACAAAGCGTACTTCATGGATTATTTCAGTCCTGACCGCCCCGTTACCTATTCGAGCCAGTACGCGGGGGATTTCACTGTCATCTGGAAGATCAACAACGTCGTGATAGGCAGGACGGGGGAGTTCTTTGCCCCCCCGGTGGTCGTCGCCTCGTTCCCGGACATTGCGGTGCTCCGCTATGAGGTGCTCAAAGGGCTGGACGTGCAGGAGGTCTTCACCCCGTACAGCTCCGGAGCGGCCGTCATCAGCCTCCACATCGTCAACAGGGGCCCCACGCTCTTCCGCGTGAGCCTCTACCCGCTCCTGCATAACCCGGGCGATTCGCTCAGGGCTGAATCATTCGACGCGCGCGAGCGGGGGCTCCTCTTCGCGCACGGGGAGCCGCTGGAGCGCCTCCACAGCAACCTGTACGCCGACAGGGGATACCCGACGCAGTTTCGCGATCTCCTCGCCTCTGCGGCATCGCCGTCAAGCTACGGCGTGTACAATGGATGCAGCATCGATGATTTCTACTTCGACATCAAGCGGATGAGCAAACAGCACGTCGAGGTCACATCGCTCAACAACGCATCGGGCGGCCCGGCGCAGATCGTCGCGCTGGAGGATGATCTTCTCTTGCGTCCAGGCGACTCCGCCGACGTCCGGTTCGCACGGGGCGTCCAGGATGCGCGGAGCCCGGTCTCCGGGCTTCTGGCCGACGTCCGCGCCGCGCTCTCGGCAGATCTCCAGAAGGAGGTCGACAGGAACGTCGCGCTCTTCAGGAGCATCCCGAGGATCCCCTTCAGGACCCCGGGGGAGAAGTTGGTGTATATCGGTTCGTTCAATCTCGTGCGGCAGAACATGCTTCCACCGTCGGGACAGGCAAAGAGGAACTTCTACGTCTTCTCGCGCAACCCCCAGTGGGGCTGGGGGCACGGTCACCAGGTGATGCACGAGTCCATTGCGATGATCCCGTACGCCCGGCTCGACGTGAAATCCGCCGAGGAGTCGCAGCGCATATTCATGGACCAGCAGTACGACGACGGGCTCATCGCCTACAGGAACGGCCCCCGCGGCCCGCAGGTCTATCCGCACGAGGGGGAGCCCACGACGTCAGCCCCGTTTTTCTCCTGGACGAACTGGGAGCTTTACAGGGTGGGGAAGGACAGGGCATTTCTGAAGGACGCGTACGCATCGGGGGCAAAGTATATTCGATACATGGAGGAACACAGGGACAGGGACCATGACGGGATGTACGAATGGGGCCCGTACGGCATCATCGAGAACGTGAGGGACGGATGGAACGTGGTATTCCAGCTCTTCTCGGGGGGAGAGGACGAGGGGAGGGACATCTCCAGTGAGCTGGAGGCCCTTGACCTGACGCTCGAGATGGCCAATGAGATGTACTATCTCCGCCTGATGGCGCACGAGCTGGGCGACGCCCCGGGAGAGAAGGAATGGTCGGGGAAATTCGAAAAGACCAGGGCCCTCGTGAACAGGTACATGTGGGATCCGTCCGACAGGTTCTACTACCACGTCGCGGAGTCCGATCACTCGTTCCGGTTTGAGGGGGAAAGCCTGAAGCGGAAAGAGCTTATCGGGTTCCTCCCCCTCTG
>DATJPH010000282.1:0-2508 GCA_035506475.1 Bacteroidota bacterium
GGCGTGCGATCGCCGGGACCGAGGGGACAAGCTGGTTCCTGAAATACCGGGTGAGTATCTTCTCCCGCGCGGATTCGGGGCTGACCCGGCGTGCCCGCCGGATCTGGGCCGGGAACGCCTCCCGGAGCGGGGCCCAGACGAATGTGAACGGGTCGTCGAGCTCCGCCACCTTGACGATGAACATCTTCTCCTGGAGTTCCGCGATCGCCCTGTCGAAGTGGATGCGCGAGTGCCGGCCGTGATTGCCTGTCGCGAGCTTCAGTCCCTTGGTCGTCTGCGGCGACGAGTCGCCGAGCGCGTCCATGATTGCGCGGGCGGTGCCGGTGAGCCGCCCTTTGAGGAACTCCTTTTCGTATTCGTTCTTCAGCCCGGTCCTGTGCGAGAGGACGTAGAAGTACGGGAGGTATTCGAGCGATACCATCATCGGGCGGCGCTTGAGAAGCTTGCCGTAGTAGATCTTCCCTTCCGCCGGGAGGACGTTTTTCATCTCCCAGACGAACGAGATCCCGGGATCATGGTGCGTGTGCTCGGGCATCACCGGATCGCGCGCCCCGCAGGCGGCGTGCCAGAGGCAGGGAAGCTCGGAGTTTTCCGATTTGAACGCGAAGCAGAAGCCGACGTCGTTCACGAATGCGAGCGCCTGGCGTTTCGTGCCGACGGCGCGTGATGGCATCCGGCGGTGCACCCGGTCGCGCCACTTCTCTATTTCCTCGAGACTGTAGCTGAGTTTCATCCGGGCTGGCCGGGAGGGAAGGATGTTACGGTGACGGGGACACGCCTGCCGTCTGCATCGGCTTCAAGTTCGTCGCCCGGAGCGCCCATGTCGTTCCTGAGGACGGCAAGTCCAAGGTACGCTCCGCCGAACGCGCTCCCGGTCATGCTTGTGAGCATTCCGGCCTCGGCGCCGTTCTTGAGGAGCTTGAGCGGCACGCCGTGCAGAAGTTCCCCCGTCCTGACCGCTGCGAGGCTGCGTCTGAGCTTCCCGTACGTATCGAGCCGGGCGATGACTTCCTGTCCGATGTAACACCCCTTGGTGAAGCTGATCGATTCGCGCAGGCCGCATTCCAGCGGGTTGTACGCGTCGTTGATTTCGCCCGGGCGCGCGGGAATCCCTCTGAATATCCGGAACCCCTCATACGCGCTCGCGCCTATCCATCGTGCTCCCGGTATCGCTGTGGTTTCCTCCGCAAGATGCGCTGCTCCCTCTCTTCCGGTCATGATATGCGCGATGGGGATCCCCTTCTCGGTCGTGTACACGGCGAACATCTCAGTCTCCCCGCGGCGAATCGTCGTGCATCCGCCGGCAACGGTATCCGGCGGGAGCAGAGAAATGAACTTTGAAACAACCTGAGAACCGATGAGTGAAACCATTGCAGTATCATCGGTTATCCTATCAAACGTGATGTCTTCTGTAATGGTGTATTTCTCGATCCAGTGCGTCAGAAACAGTTCGGCCCCCGGTGATGTTATGAGGAGGAGGGAATCCTCCCGGGCGGCGACGATGACCCTGTCGATCGTACGCCCTTTGTCGCTCACGAACACGGTGGAGACGACTCCTCCCTCAGAAAGGCCCGAGAGTGAATTTGTCGAAAGCCTGTGCAGGAGATCGACGCGGTCCCTGCCCGTGACTGCGATCCGGCCGAACATCGAACTGTCGGTGACCGCCGTGCCGCGCAGGGCGGACTGGAATTCAGATTCCGTGTCCCCGAAGGAGAGGGCGGTCGTCACGCCCATGGATGCTGCAGGGATTTTCCCCTCCGGCATGTATGCGAAAAGAACGCTCTGTTTCACTGCTCGCCTCTCCCTTGCCGCTCTCCTCCGCTTCGGGGCAGCGGGGTGCATCCGGCCGCCCTCAAATTGAGCATCATAAAAGATAGCACCGGACCGTTTCAAAGTCAAACAGGGGCGGGCCGCGGCGGTCTGCTGATTTACTTGCAATGTCGCCGATATTTGGGCATATTAGAAAAATCATGAACACACCAGGACGGAGTATCCCGCGATGCGATCAAAACTTCTCCTTGCGCTCTCCCTCTCTCTCCTTGCCGGCTGCGCCACATTCAAAGAACTTCAACCCAAACCCGAGCTCGCTCCGCTGGAGCGTGGGTTCATCGAGCTGAAGAACGACAAAGAGGATTTCCAGCTCGACCAGGGGAAACGGTATTTTATCCGGTTTCCCCGGCCGCTGAAAGACAATTTCGCCCTCGTCCTGCAGACCAACGCGAAATGGTACATTGCCACGTACCTGACGCGGACGTTCGACGACGGGAAGGGGCCCATCGTCCGCATCCCGGATGAAGCTCCCGCGGCGGATTCCTCGAGCGTCTACGCGATTGATCTGTCGAGCGGGACCTATTTCTGGGTGATCGACACGGTCAGGCAGGATATCGATCTCCATCTCCGGTACAGGTACGTCCCGCGCTGGCGCTACACGTTTGAAAATGACTACGTCTCGCTCAAGCAGACGCTTGCCGGAAACATCGTAGACCGCTCGACGTATCTCTCCGCGCC
>DATJPH010000283.1:0-5915 GCA_035506475.1 Bacteroidota bacterium
GGCTCAAGGCCAACCCGATCCCGCCGAGCGAACGGGGGTGGGGTGTGGGGAACCTGGTCCAGGAGGAGACATATGCCCGGCTGCGGGGCGTCTGTGAGGACGCGGCGGCGAACACCGCGGCGCCCAGAGGGAGCAACATCCAGAAGATCGGTGATTTCTACGCCGCCGCGGTCGACACCGTGAACATCGAGAAACAGGGGATCGCCCCCCTGGGGGGCGACCTGGCGGCCATCGACTCCATACACGACGCCGACGGTCTGCGGAGTGCGATCGCACGCCTGCAGAGGTACGGCGGTGACCCGCTCTACGCGCAGTTCGTGGTCCAGGACGAGAAGAACAGCGATGTCTGTTCGTTCCATCTCTACCAGGGGGGACTCGGGCTCCCCAACAGGGACTACTACGTCAACACCGATGCCCGCACGGCGAACATCCGGCGCGAGTACATCGCGCACGTGGCCGCGATGTTCGTGCTCCTTGGCGAAACCCGCGAAACGGCTGCGCGCCACAGCGAGGTCGTCATGGCGATCGAAACGGCGCTGGCGAAAGCCTCGCGGAAGCTCGAAGACCTCCGCGACCCGTACAGGAACTACAACAGGATGTCGCTCGGCGAGCTCGACCGGCTCGTCCCCTCCCTACGCTGGAAGAGCCTGCTGCCGGCCATGGCGATCGCACACGTCGATTCGGTCGTCGTGGGACAGCCGGAGTTTTTCCGGGAGGTCGAGAACCTCCTCCGGGCGCGCCCGCTGGAGGAGTGGAAGGACTACCTCCGGTGGACGCTCGTCAACCGCTTCGCGCCGACGCTCAGCTCACCGTTCGAAAAGGAACACTTCCGCTTCTACCAGACGGTGCTCTCGGGCGTTAAAGAGCCGCGACCCCGGTGGAAGCGGGCGCTCGATGCCGAGGAGCGCTCAATGGGAGACATGCTCGGGCAGCTCTTCGTCGAGCGGTACGTCCCCCCGTCGATGAAGCAGCGCTATACGGCGCTCGTGGAGAGCATATTCGCCGCCTATGCGTCGCGCATCGAGCGGCTCGACTGGATGTCCGCCGCCACGAAGGAAAAAGCGCTGGCGAAGCTCCATGCGGTGACCCGGAAGGTCTGCTACCCGGACAGGTGGAAAGACTACGCGGCGCTGGAGATCGACCGGAGTTCATACTGCGCGAACCAGATTCGCGCCGATGTCTGGGACTACAACTACCACGCCTCGAAGCTGGGGAAGCCCGTCGACAGGACGGAATGGGACATGACGCCCCAGACGTACAACGCCTACTACAACCCTTCGAACAACGAGATCGTGCTCCCGGCGGCCGGATTGATGATCCCCGGCGTCGCGGATTCGCTCGTCGATGACGCGGTGATCTACGGGTACGCGGGAGCCTCCACGATCGGGCACGAGGTGACGCACGGGTTCGACGACGAGGGACGGCAGTTCGATGCGGCGGGGAACCTGCGCAACTGGTGGACCAAGGAGGACGAGGTGCGGTTCAACGCGAAAGCGCAGCTCATGGTCGACCAGTTCCAGCGTTATGTCGTCCTCGACAGCCTCCACGTCAACGGGAAGGCGAGCCTGGGGGAAAACATCGCGGACCTCGGCGGCGTCGTGATCGGGTACGATGCGTTCAAGAAAACCCGGGAAGGGCAGAGCGACACGCTCATCGACGGGCTGACAGGCGACCAGCGTTTCTTTCTCGCCTATGCGTATTCATGGCTCGGGCAGATCAGGGACGAGTCGCTCGCACGGCAGGTGATGACGGACGTGCACGCGCCCCAGTTCCTCCGCGTAAACGGTCCGCTGTCCGACGTCCCGGAATTCTACAGGGCCTTCGGTGTGCGGCCCGGCGACCCGATGTACCGCCCCGACAGCCTGAGGGTGAAGATCTGGTAGCCGCCCGAAACCCCCATTACGGTTTGTTTTTCGTGATTTTGTTTTTTCCTCAAGATTCTGCTTGACACAGTGAGAAGAAATTGTATTCTTAGTGTCAGACAGCATCTACAATGGGAACGATCACACATACCGCGGTGCACCAGGGATCCCTCTCCGGGATTCATAGCGCGGCCCTGTCTCTTTCCCTGATTCTCCACCTCCTGCTGCTTATTAGCCTCCCGAGCGTTCTGGGGCTGTTTATTAACAGCTAACCGACGCCGGAGGCCAACCAGCACACACCCCTCGTTTCAATCAAGCGGTAAGCATGGTTCTCCTCCGGCGGACAAATGTATCACTCTGTCTGCACACGAGGACGACACCGCAATGGCTGAAGAGGAAAAGCAAAACTACAGAAGCAGGACAATAACGCAGGGGGTGGAGCGCACCCCGAACCGCGCCATGCTCCGCGCCGTCGGATTCGGCGACGGCGACTTCACCAAACCGATCGTCGGCGTGGCGAGCGCCTACAGCACGATCACGCCGTGCAACATCGGCCTCCGGCTGCTTGCCGAGCGCGCCGTCGATGCGCTCCGCGCCTGCGGCACGATGCCCCAGATATTCGGGACGATCACCGTGAGCGACGGGATCTCGATGGGGACGGAGGGGATGAAGTATTCGCTCGTCTCCCGGGAGGTGATCGCCGACTCCATCGAGACCGCGTGCAACGCCCAGAGCATGGACGGCGTCCTCGTCGTGGGGGGCTGCGACAAAAACATGCCCGGCGCGATGATCGCCATCGCCAGGATGAACATCCCCGCCGTCTTCGTCTACGGTGGGACGACAAAGCCCGGGCACCTCCGGGGGAGAGACCTGACGGTCGTCAGCGCCTTCGAAGCCGTCGGGCAATTCAGCGCGAAGAAAATCAGTGAGGGGGAGCTTCTCGACGTGGAGAGGAGCTGCTGCCCCGGGGCGGGCTCATGCGGAGGAATGTACACCGCCAATACCATGTCCTCGGCGATCGAGGCGATGGGTCTCAGTCTCCCCTACTCCTCGACAATGGCGGCCGAGGATGAAGAAAAATCCGATAGTTCCGCACGTTCCGCCGAGGTTCTTGCCGGGGCAATCCGCCGCCGGATACTCCCATCCCAGCTGCTCACACGCAAGGCATTCGAAAACGCTATCGCCGTCGTCATGGCGATCGGCGGATCGACCAACGCCGTGCTCCATCTCCTTGCCATTGCACACGCCGCCGGTGTCGCGCTTTCAATCGACGATTTTGAACCCATCCGCAAAAAGGTCCCGGTCCTCTGCGACCTGAAACCCTCGGGGAGGTTCGTCGCGACGGATCTCCACAGGGCGGGGGGCATCCCCCGGGTGATGAAAATGCTCCTGGCGCACGGCGTGCTCCACGGGGACGCGCTGACGGTCACGGGGGAGACCGTCGGGGAGGTTCTGCGCAATGTGCCGGGGGAGCCTCCCGCAGGCCAGGAGGTGATCCGTCCGTGGGCACATCCCATGTACCGCGAAGGACACCTGGCCATTCTGAAGGGGAACCTCGCAAGCGAGGGCGCCGTCGCCAAGATCACCGGCATCAAGCAGTCGGTGATCACGGGGCCCGCGCGCGTGTTCGATTCGGAGGAGGCGTGCCTTGAGGCCATACTGGCCGGGAAGATCAGCCCGGGGGACGTCATCGTCATACGCTACGAAGGCCCGCGCGGGGGGCCGGGGATGCGGGAGATGCTCGCGCCGACGTCCGCCATCATCGGCGCCGGGCTGGGGGATTCCGTCGGGCTCATCACCGACGGCCGGTTCTCGGGGGGGACGTACGGGATGGTCGTCGGCCACGTGGCCCCCGAGGCGTACGTCGGGGGAACCATCGCGCTGGTCAGGGAGAACGACCGTATCACGATCGACGCGCCCGGCAGGGTGCTCCATCTGGACGTCGATGAACGGGAGTTGAAGTTGCGGAAGGAGGCCTGGGTGCAGCCCGAGCCCCGGTACAGGAGCGGCGTCCTTGCGAAGTACGCGCGCCAGGTCTCGAGCAGCAGCGTCGGCGCGGTCACGGATTGATCTTCTTACAACCACTCTAACGGAGGGTTCACGATGTCACGACAGGCGCACGAGGAAGGGAGTCAGGTCTCAGCGGGAGGGCGTCTCATGACCGGCGCGGAAATATTCGTCCGGAGTCTGATCGCCGAGAACGTCGAAGTCCTCTTCGGCTATCCCGGCGGGGCCACGATCGGCGTGTACGACGCACTGCACGACATCTCGGATATCAATCACGTGCTGACCCGCCACGAACAGGGGGCCACGCACGCCGCCGAAGGGTATGCCAAGGCCACCGGGAAGCCGGGCGTCGTGCTCGTGACCTCGGGCCCGGGCGCAACGAACACCGTGACGGGAATCGCCGACGCGATGATGGACTCGATCCCCCTTGTGGTCTTCACGGGCCAGGTCCCCCTGCGCCTCATCGGCAACGACGCGTTCCAGGAGGCGGACATCGTCGGGATCACGCGGCCCATCACCAAGCACAACTACCTCGTCCGGGACGTGCGCGAGCTCGCCCAGACGATCAAGGAGGCGTTCTATATCGCCACCAGCGGCCGCCCCGGGCCGGTCCTTGTGGACCTTCCGAAGGACGTGATGGCGCAGAAGACGCACTTCGCGTACCCGCAGCAGGTCGCGATGCGGAATTACACCCCCATCGTCGAAGGGAACCTCCGGCAGATCAGGAAGGCGGCGGAACTTATAAACGCCGCACGGCGCCCGGTCCTGTATGTCGGCGGGGGAACGATCCTCTCCGACGCGGCCTCCGAGCTGACGGCGCTCGCCCGCAAGCTCCGCTGTCCCGTGACGACGACGCTGCACGGACTCGGCGCATTTCCCGAAAACGATCCCCTGGCGATGGGGATGCTCGGGATGCACGGGACCTGGTACTCGAACATGGCGGTGAATTTCTGCGACGTCCTGATCGCCGTCGGCGCAAGGTTCGACGACCGGGTGACGGGCAACGTCGACGCGTTCGCCTCCGAGGCGAAGAAGATACACATCGACATCGACCCCTCCGCGATCAGCAAGAACGTCAAGGTCGACGTGCCGATCGTCGGCGACGTGAGGTCGGTCCTCACCGCGCTGCAGGACCTCGTCACCCCCCTGGAGACGCAGGACTGGCTGAAGACCATCGATGCATGGAAGGACGAGCACCCGCTCCGCTACAGGAACGGCGGCGAGATCCGCGCCCAGTACGTGATCCAGAAGCTGGGGGAAATCACCGGGGGGAACGCCATCGTCGTCACCGATGTCGGGCAGCACCAGATGTGGGCGGCCCAGTTCTTCAACTTCTCGCACCCCCGCACGCACATCACCTCGGGAGGACTCGGGACGATGGGGTTTTCCCTCCCGGCCGCCATGGGCGCGGTGTTCGGGCGCCGGGACCTGCCGGTGGTCTCCATCAGCGGCGACGGGGGATTCCAGATGAACAGCCAGGAGATGGCGACGATCGTGCAGCACAAGCTCCCCGTCAAGATCTTCGTCATCAACAACGGGTTCCTCGGCATGGTGCGCCAGTGGCAGGAGCTGTTCTGGCGGCGGCGTTATTCGCAGGTCGAGCTGGCGAACCCGGATTTTGTCAGGCTCGCCGAGGCGTACGGCTGTACGGCCTACCGCGCAACGCGGACCCCCGAAGTGGAAGGACTGATCCGCACGGCCATGGCCCACACGGGGGGCCCCGTGTTCGTCGAGTTCGTCGTCGCCAAGGAGGACAACGTCTACCCGATGATCCCCGCCGGGCAGACGGTCAACGAGATGATCGACACCCCTGATCCCGCCTCCGGGGGAGAGAAGGGGGAGGTCATCGTCACGGCGGAAAAAGGAAAAGCCAGAAAGGTGAGTGTGCATGCCCACGTCCCAAGCAATGCTTAACACGCAGGCGGCGGGAACGCCTGACGAGAAGGTCAAGCGGCACACGATCTCCATCCTCGTGCAGAACAAGTTCGGCGCGTTCAACAGGATCGCCGGACTGTTCGCCGCGAAGGGGTACAATATCGACAGCCT
>DATJPH010000284.1:0-13177 GCA_035506475.1 Bacteroidota bacterium
AGGCGAGCAGGGCGAGGAGCTCGAACTCCTTCCTCGGGAAGAAGACTTCCTTTTTCCCCACCCGGACGGTAAACGTGGTGCGGTTGATCTCGAGGCGCCCGGCCCGGATCACCGGGGGTTCCGCTGCGTCATCCTGGGTGGAGCTGGAACGGCGGAGGGCGGCTTTGACGCGGGCGACGAGCTTCCTGGGGCTGATCGGCTTCTGGATATAGTCCACGGCCCCCAGCTCGAGCCCGAGGACTTCGTCGATCTCGCTGGAACTTGCCGTCAGGAATATGACCGGCACGGCAGATGTCCGCGGATCGCTCTTGAGCTTCTTGCAGGTTTCGAATCCGTCGAGGACAGGCATCATCACGTCGAGGATGACCAGGTCCGGGGGGTGGGCGGCCTTCTCGAGAGCCTCCCTCCCGTTGTAGGCCGCGATGACGTCGTACCCGTCCTTGACGAGGTTGTATTTGAGCAGGTCGACGATATCCCGCTCGTCATCGACAACGAGGATTTTCTTTTTCACGCAGGGGTCAGGGAAAAAGGACTTCTTTGCCGGTCCTGGCTGATTTGTAAACAGCGTCGACAGTTTTCATGCGCTGCACCGCCTCTTCTGCCGTTGAAATGACGGGGTGGATGTTGCGCACCGCACCCAGGAAATGCTTCAGCTCGTTCTCGTACGACCGCTTGAACAGGTGCTGGGGCGACTCCATCTTTGCCGGGGCAAGGTTCACGAGACTCCCGTGGAGCTCCTTGTTCACCCGGAGGGGATTGAGGCTCGCTGTTCCCTCGGACCCGAACAGGTAGTAGTAGTACACGTCGTCGTCGACGATCATCGACCAGCTCACTTCGATGTTGAGGAGCGCGCCGTTCTTCAGCGCGATGGTGACGAGAGAGGTGTCTTCAACCTGTTTTGTCTTGTGATGAAAATTCGTCGCGCTCACCCTTCGGGGTTCCGGATAACCCATCAGCCAGAGGGCGAGGTCGAGCATCACGATGCCCAGGTCGATGAACGCGCCCCCTCCGGATTTCTCCTTCCGGGTCGCCCAGGAACTGTCCGAGCTCCTTCTCCTGAGCCACGCGGTTTTGGCGTAAAAGAGCTTCCCGAGTTCTTTCCCCTCGATGAAACTCTTCAGGAGCATGGTGTCGGGCCGGAACCGGTGATTCATCCCGACCATAAGCTGGCGCTTCATCGCCTTTGCGGCCTCGCACATCTCCACCGCTTCAGCGTACCGGCGCGCAATGGGCTTTTCCACGAGGACGTCGCAACCCGCTTTCAGTGCCGTGAGCGCGGCATCCCTGTGTGCGTCTGTCGAAGTCGCCACGATGACCGCGTGGAGGCCCTCGTTGGCGAGCATCTGGTCGGCGTCGGTGTACGTCCGGCGGACGCCGAATTTCTCACCGACGAGTTTCGCGCGCGACTTGTCCCTGTCGCAGACCGCCACGATCTCCGCTTCCGGCAGATGCGACAGTATGGGAAGGTGGACGACCTGCGCCACCCAGCCGAGCCCGATGACACCGATCCTTACTCTGTCCATGGTGCGGGGGAGAGTATGGTCACGAGGCGTTCCTCCTTGCCCCGGCAATGAATGATGCGACGGAGCGGGCGATCCCTTGAGCGTCGAGGCCGAGGTCGGCGTAGAGTTCCGCCGGCGTTCCGTGATCGATAAACCGGTCGGGGATCCCCAGCGTGAGCTGGCGAACGCCTGTGATCCCGTCCGCGGCAAGGAATTCCGCCACCGCGCTTCCGAACCCGCCGATCACGACGTTGTCCTCGATCGTGACGATGTGCGGGATGCGCAGGGCTACGGCGCGGAGGAGATCGCCGTCCAGGGGCTTGACGAAACGCATGTTGATGACCTCTGCGGAGATCCCTTCGCGGGCAAGCTGTTCCGCCGCCTTGAGGGCCGTATTGGTCATCGTGCCGATGGCGACGAGGGCGACGTCTCGTCCGGTTGCGAGCGTCTCCCCTTTTCCGAACGGGATCAGGTCGAACCCTTCCTTGAGCGCCACCCCGGTGCCGTTCCCCCGGGGGTAGCGAAGCGCGATCGGGCCCCCCTGATGCTGCACGGCGGTGTAGAGCATGTCGCGGAGCTCGCTCTCGTCCTTTGGCGCCATGATCGACATTCCCGGGATCATCCGCAGGTAGCTGAGATCGAATACGCCGTGATGCGTCGGCCCGTCTGCGCCGACGAGGCCTGCCCTGTCGAGGGCGAAGACGACGTGGAGGTGCTGCAGTGCGACGTCGTGGACGAGCTGGTCGAACGCCCTCTGAAGGAACGTCGAGTAGATCGCGGCGATTGGCACCGCCCCCTGCGTGGCCAGTCCGGCGGCAAAGGTGACTCCGTGCTGTTCGGCGATGCCGACGTCGTAGAACCTGTCCGGCATCTCCTTCTGCAGCCTGTCCAGGCCTGTCCCGTCGGGCATGGCCGCCGTCAGCGCGACGATCTTCGGGTTCATCTTCGCAAGCTGGACGACCGCGTTGCCGAAGACCTTCGTGTACGCCGGCGTCGTCTCCGGCTTCTTGGGAGAAAGGCCGGTCACCTTGTCGAACGGCGTCACGCCGTGAAGCCTCTGGACATCCTCCTCGGCCGGCCGGTAGCCCTTCCCCTTCTGCGTGATCGTGTGGACGAGGATCGGGCCGTTGTATCCTTTGACCTCCTGGAAAATCCTGACGAGCTGCGCGACGTTGTGTCCGTTGATCGGGCCGAAGTAGCGGAACCCGAGCGCCTCGAACAGCATCCCGGGAGTCACGATGACCTTGATCCCTTCCTCGACACGCGATGCCACGCGGCGGAGCCGGTCGCCCCACACGTCGAGTTTCCCCGTCAGCTCATAGACGTTCTTCTTAAACCGGTTGTACGAGGGATGGGCGATGAGCTCCGTGAAATAATTCGAGATCGCCCAGACGTTCGGGGCGATCGACATGTTGTTGTCGTTGAGGACGACGATGAAATCCTTCTTCATGATCCCGGCGTTGTTCATCCCCTCGTAGACCATCCCGCCCGTCATGGACCCGTCGCCGACGATCGCGACGACGTTGTACGAATCGCCCGAGAGCTCCCTGGCGGCAACCATCCCGAGCGCCGCGGAGATCGCGGTGCTTGCGTGCCCCGCGCCGAAGGTGTCGTAATCGCTTTCCGTTCTCTTGAGGAATCCGCTCAGGCCTCCGTGCTGCCTGATCGTGTTCAGCCGCTCTTTTCGACCCGTGAGGATCTTGTGCGGGTAGGCCTGGTGCCCCACGTCCCAGACGAGCTTGTCCGAGGGCGTGTTGAAGACATAGTGAAGTGCGACGGCCAGTTCGACGGAGCCCAGGCCGGCCCCCAGGTGTCCTCCTGTTTTCGAGACGGTTTCGATCAGAAAGTCGCGCACGTCGGCGCAGAGGATTCTCAGTTCGGACGTCGAGAGTTTTCTGATGTCCGCAGGAACGTTCACCCTGTCGAGACATGCATACCGGTGCTCAGTCATTCCTTCTCATCGGTTAGTGAAAAATTCCCTTCGGCGTCCTTGCTGAGCCGTTTCAGCGCGAGCTCGGCGGTCTTCAGTTTTCCCGCACAGATGCGTGAAAGGCCGATTCCCTCCTCGTACAGGTGCATCGCCTGTTCAAGGGGCACGTCTCCCTGCTCGAGCTTCTGGACGATCTCTTCGAGCCTGTGAAGTGCATCCTCAAACGTTCCCGGTGTTTCCTTCTTTTTCCCTGCCATAGACGCGTCAGTCAATTGTGGAACGCACTGTGCCGTCCCGGAACTCCACATCAACCCGGTCACGCGGATGCAGCCCGGAGGCCGAGCTCACGATGGCGCCCTGCTTCCTGACGATCGCGTACCCCCGCTTGAGGGCAAGCCGGGGATCAAGCGCGCGCAGTCTCTGCTCAAGCGAATCCCGCCCCGCCGCAGTCAGGGCAAACGCATGGCCCGCAACCCTGTGAAGAGCGCGGAGAACTTCATCAACGTGCTGGCTGTGCTGCCTGAGGAGATCGACAGGCCGGTTGAATGCGTAGCTGTTGAGGAGATTGTGGATGCGCTCTCTCTTGTCGCTCACGAGGCCGAGAACTGCCTGTTCGATACGATACCAAGAATCCGCTACATTTTCAAGAAGCTCGCGCCGGTCGGGAACGACGATTTCCGCGGCCGCCGAAGGTGTCGGCGCGCGGAGGTCTGCGACAAAATCGGCGATCGTGAAATCGGTTTCATGGCCGACCGCGCTCACGACGGGGACGCGGCTTCGCGCGATGGCCCGGGCGACGACCTCTTCGTTGAACGGCCAGAGATCCTCCAGCGACCCTCCCCCCCGCGCCAGGAGGACGATGTCGACCCGTCCGAACCTGCTGAAGTCGTCGAGCGCCGCGGCGATCTCCGGGGCTGCGCCCGATCCCTGAACGCGAACGGGGTTCAGGATGAGCTCCACGCCGGGGAACCTCCTGCCGATGACGTTCCTTATGTCCTGCAGCACCGCGCCCGTCGGGGAGGTCACGATGCCGATGCTGTGCGGAAACCTGGGGAGGGGGCGCTTGCGGCCGGGATCGAACAGTCCTTCCGCGCCGAGCTTCTCTTTCAGCTTCTCAAACGCGGCCTGGAGCTCCCCGGCGCCGAGCTGCCTGATCGACTGCGCGTCAAGCTGGTAGCTTCCCCGGACCTCGTACACGGAGATCCTCCCCCCGGCGATCACCTTCATCCCGTCCTCCGGGACAAACGGGAGCGTCGCCGCCCTGGACCGCCACATGACGCACGGGAGCTGCGCCCCCTCGTCCTTGAGCGTAAAGTAGAGGTGCCCCGAGGAATGGCGCTTGAAATTGGAGATTTCCCCCTGCACGGCGATCGAGGGGAAGCCGGATTCCAGGATCTGCTTGATCTTCCTGGTCAGGTCCGAAACGGTGAGCGGCTGCCGGGCGTTCTGCATGCGTTGAATATACGATTATTCATCGATAAGGACACTTTTGCCTTCCAGAAAAGTTCTGGCTATATTCATCGAAATCTGACAACGGGACATGAAGCTGGACATACTGGCCATAGGAGCCCACCCGGACGATATCGAGCTCTCATGCGGGGGGACAATTATCAAGCTCGTGAAACAGGGGCGCCGCGTCGGTATTCTCGATCTGACGCAGGGGGAACTCGGCACGCGGGGGGACAGGAAGACAAGGGCGCAGGAGTCGGCCCGGGCCGCCGGGATCATGGGCGTGGCGCTCAGAGAGAACCTGAAGCTGCCTGACGGGAACATCGAATCCCACCTCGACAACAGGATGAAGCTCGTGCGCGTGCTCCGGGCGCTGCAGCCGGATATCATCCTCTTCCCCTACCCCGTCGACAGGCATCCCGATCACGAGCGGGCCCACGTGCTCTGCAGGGAGGCGTGGTTCACGGCGGGCCTCCAGAAGGTACGGACTTCGGTCCGGGGAAAATCGCAGGACCCGTTCCGGCCCCGCGCGTACTATCATTTCATGCAGTGGTACGAGTTCGCCCCTTCGTTCATCATTGACGTCTCCGCGGAGTTCGACCAGCGGATGGAAACCATGCGCGCCTACCGCTCCCAGTTCTACGACCCGGCGAGCCGTGAGCGCGAGACGGTACTGTCCACGCCTGAATTTCTCGAGATGATCCGCACGAGGCTCGAATACTACGGTGACAGGATCGGGAAGAAATACGGCGAGCCCTTCTTCTCCCCGGCCTCGCTGGAGGTGAAAGACATGTTCACGCTCAACACCTGATCATGCCGAATCTCCATCCGTTCCTCGTTCACTTCCCCGTCGCTCTCCTTTCGCTTTCCGTTCTCTGCGAATGTGCCGCGCTCCTGTTCAAACGGGAGGATCTCTCCGCGGTGGGATGGTGGACGCAGCTCGCGGGGACCATCGGGCTCGCGGCGGCGGCCGGCACCGGCATCATGGCCGGAGACTCCGTCCGGCTCCCGGAGGCGGGGAAAGCGACACTGGAGATGCACCAGGAGATCGCATTCGTTGCCTCGACGGTCTTCGCCGTCCTTCTTTTCTGGCGGATCGCATCGGGGACAAAACGCCCGCCCGGACGTGACACGGTATTCATTCTCCTGTTTGCAGCGGGTGTGGCGGCCATCTGGGCCGGAGCCTGGTACGGCGGTGAGCTCGTCTACATCTTCGGGGCCGGGGTCCACGCTGCGCCGGTTCCGTGAACGACCCCCCTGTAAAACGCAACACCCGGCGCGGGCCGGGTGTTGTGCAACGCAATCCTCATTGTATTGCTCAGGGTTCTTCTGATGCGGCCACACCCGCCGGGAGCCGTGCCTCCTGGCCGCGGCGGAAAATCGTGACGAGAAACCCGACCATCACGATAATAAGCCCGGACCATACAAGGTTGATGAACGGCTTGACCGAGGCCTCCGCCATCAGGACGTCTCCCTGCGACGCCTTGTCGTTTGCGGCCGCCTGGAGGTCCCTGACGCCGATACTGACGCGTGAATTCTCCTTCGCCTCGCGGTCGGGATGGAGCGCGGCGATCGAGAGCTCATAAGCGTCGCCGATCTTCACCGTTTCATCCCTCTGCTCCCCCGCCTTGATGATCTTCGCCGGCTCAACCGGCACCTGCTTCCCGCTCCCCTGGCGCACCATGAGCTTCGCGCCGATGCGGACCTCTTTCCCCTCGAGCATCGCCGCCTTCTGCATGACCGGGAAATCGAAATCGACGAACGTGATCCTGAGAGAGCCGATCATTTTCGTCTCGCCCCGTTTCAGCTCGACGGTCTCCCCCCCGGCCGTCGAATCGGAGTTCTGCTCCAGCGACAGGGGCGCGAGGTAGAAGTCCTTCGTGTACAGATTGGCGATGTCGGGATTGCGCATGAGCCCGTCGTTGTACGAGGTGTAGTACATGATCGGGTTGACCGTGTAGCGCTGGTCCCCCTTTTCGATGTTCACCTGGAAGGCATAGCGCTGGTTGTCGATCGGGTGGTACCCGGTGTACGTCAGCGTGTACCCGAGGCTGTGGACCGGCTTCCCCTGCGCGAGAGCGATCGTCTCCTTCTGATCGTACTTGGACGAGGCCGTGAATCCCAGGAACATCACCGCGAGGCCGATGTGCGCCACGGACCCGCCGGCGAATTTCGGGTTCCCCCGGGCGATCTTCATCCCCACCTGGATGTTCGCGAAAAGCGAAAACGCGGCCGCGTAGACGAACATCGCCACAAGGACGTCGTGGACGCTGACGATGACGAGGACGAGGGTCGTGCCGGCGGCAAGGAGCGCCGGCGCCCTGAGCGACTTCCAGAATCCGCCCCCTGTCGAGCGGTTCCACCACAGGAGCTGGGCGACGCCCGAGAGGAGCCCGATGAGGATCCCGATCGGGAGTATCGTCGTGACGTAGTACGAGGTATCCACGGCGCTTTTCGTCCCGTGGAGTATCTCGGTGATAATCGGCGAGGAGGTCCCGGCGCTGATCAGCAGTGCGGCCGCGACGAGCGCGGATGAGCCGACGAACAGCGCCATCTCTCTCGTGTAGAAACTCTGCCGCCCGATCGGCCGCGGGATTTCCTTCCACCTCTTCCAGAGCATGAAGACCGCGAGGCCCGCGAACGTCACGATCATCCCGATCAGCAGCCAGTACGCCCACATCCCGGGGTCCACGAAGGAATGCACGGAGGTCTCTCCCAGCACGCCGCTCCTTGTGAGGAACGTCGAATAGAGGACCATGATGAAGCACATGATCGCCAGGACGAGATTGGTCCGGAGGAACCCGCCGCTTTTGCGCTGCGAGAGCGTCGTGTGAATCGACGCCACGCAGAAGAGCCAGGGGACGAGCGAAGAATTTTCCACCGGGTCCCATCCCCAGTACCCGCCCCAGCCCAGGGTTTCATACGCCCAGAAACCTCCCATCATGATCCCCGTTCCCAGGATTGTCGCGCCGAGGACGAGCCAGGGCGTCGCAGGACGTATCCAGTTCTTGTAGTCCTTCTTCAGGAGCGCCGCCATCGCGTACGCGTACGGGACCCCCATCGAGGAGAACCCGCTGAAGAGCACCTGGGGATGGATCACCATCCAGTAATTCTGCAGGAGGGGGTTCAGGCCGCGGCCGTTCACGGGGACGAAACCCGCGGCGACCTGGCCGGGCCAGCTCTCCCAGACATAGAGGAACGGGTTCTTCACGATGAGCATTGTCAGGAGCGCGAGCTCGATGAGCCCGAAAAACGTCATGACCTCCGGCTCGTACCCCTTCGAGCGGGAGTGCAGGACAAGGAAGATCCCGATAAGCGACGTGTACATCGTCCAGAGCATGAAGCTCCCCTCCTGTCCGGCGTAGAACGTGGACACAAGGAGCGGGGTGGACAGCTCCCGGGAGCTGTAGCTCCAGACGTAGGTATATTGGAACTGGTGCGTGAGGATGAGCGAAAGGAAATACCCTGCGGTGGCAAAGACCGTGGCGACGGTAAAGAAGTACGCGATCCGTCCTGTCAGCAGCAGCGACTGTTTCCCGTTCCTGTGGAACTGGAAATAGCTGACGACGGACACGAGGCAGGCGGCAAACGCCGCTTTGACGAGAATGCCTCCGAGCATACGATTCCCCCCTATAGAAAGAACAGATTTCCCGCCTCAGGCGGGACCGATCAGCTCGTCTTCTTGAGCTCCGACGGCTGGGCCTCGTACTTCGAGGGGCACTTCGTCAGGACCTCCGTTGCGTGGAAGTACCCTTCGTCCACGTACCGCCCCTTGGCCACGACGCTCGTCGCGAGCTCGAAGTTGTTCGGCGCGGCCCCGTCGAGGACCACCTTGCACTCGCGCCCGGCGTCGTCGACAAGCCAGAACGTGAACTGGCTGCTCTTCGCGTCGTAGGACGACTGCTTGTCCTTGTTCCACGCCCCCTTCAGCTGCACCTTTTTGTGCTTCGTCATCGCCCCCGCGACATCGGTGTACTCGACGTTGCTTTGCATGAACGAGTACGACCCGAAGATGATGAACGCGATCACGACGATCGACCCTATGACGATTTTCGGTTTCATGCGAGACCTTTCCTTCAGAGAACGTTCATTTCCTGAGCTGCTGTTCCAGCTTCTTGATCCTGCTGTCGAGCCGGAACAGGTAGGTGTAAATGCCGAGCCAGATGGCCAGCACGATGATCATCACGATGTACAACTGGTTTTGGGCGAGGAATTCCACCGGTCAGCCTCTCTGTTGATTATGTGCCTCGACCTGCGCCGCCCGCACCCTGAGGGTAAACATCCAGTAGAACAGGAGCGTGAACGCGAGGAGCGAGGAGAAAAAAATGATCCGCATGTTGGGAGCCATCTTGAACTCGACGACCGGTCCCGCCCCTTCCGGGTCCCCCTTCGCCCCCGGATGGAGTCCGGTCATGATGCGGGGCATGATGAAGATGAAAAACGGGACCGTGACGGCGGCGATGATCGAGTAGGCGGAGGAGAGCGTTGCGCGCTTCTCCTCGGTTTCGACGGCGGAGCGGAGCGAAAAATACGCCCCGTAGATGAGCAGGAGGACAAAGATCGAGGTCTCTCTGGGATCCCAGTTCCAGTAGGATCCCCAGTTGAATTTCGCCCAGACCGCTCCCGTGAGGGTCGCCAGGATGCAGAACATGAAGCCGAGTCCCGCCGCCGCCGAAGACTTGATGTCATAGGCAAGGTCGCGCTTGCGGAGGTACTGGATGGCGTACACCATGCTCGTCAGAAATGCGACGACGCTCAGCCAGGCGGTGGGGACGTGGAAGAATATGATGCGGGCTTTCTCTTCGAGACCCGGAATGACGGGCAGTTCGTACCATGCCTGCGGATGGGGGGACATCGGCATCCCGAAGCCGAAGACGACGACGGCGGTCAACAGGACTCCGAGGGAGATCTTCAGCATCATGGGTCAGTCTTTCCAGATATATTCAAAGAGCATGGACGATGCGACGATAACGACGATAATATACGAAATCAGCAGCTGAAATTCACCTGCCGCCTCCGTGAAAAAGGCGCCCTCGGAGGCCTTCCGTGTGGCCTCGATCACGCTCAGAAGGAGGGGCAATACAATTGGGAACGACAGGACGGGGTAGAGGGTTCCCTTGGTGTTTGCACGGGCGATGATGGCCGCGATGACGGTGGCGGCGGCGGCGAAGCCGATGCTCCCGAGTCCGACGGCGACCACGAAAATCGACATCGTCCTTATCACGAACCCGTTGATGAACGCGGCGTAGAGGAGAACGGTCACCGCATTGACCCCTGTTACAAGGACGAGGTTGAAGAGCAGCTTGCCGAAAAAGACGGCGCCCGGCGGAGCAAGCAGCTGGAGCGTCAGCGTCGTTCCGCGCTCCTCCTCCATGACGAACGTCCGGGAGAGGCCCGACATCGCCGCAAAGAAGACTACGACCCAGAGCATCCCCGAAAGCGCGTCGGGCGACGCACCTTCGCTCCCGAGCGAAAAGAGGATGATCGAGATCGTCGTGACGACGAACATCAGGAGGGCGCTCACCGCGTAGCGGGTGCGGAGTTCCGAGCGCCAGTCCTTCAGGAAGACCGCCAGCGCGGAGCGGAGGAACGCCCGCGCGGAGGATTTACCTGTGGTCATTCAGGTCCACCCTCCTTTCGTACACGTCGATGTCGGCCATGTCGTTCGTGGCAACGACGAGTATCCCCCGCTTCCGCTGCTCGGCCATGATGGCGCGGACGATCGCGATCCCCTCCCCGTCCAGGTTCGACATGGGCTCGTCGAGCACAAGGACGGGCGGCGTGTGGATCAGCGCCCAGGCGTACTTCACCCGCTGTTTCATCCCCGACGAGTACGTTCTGACCGGATCGTGACGCCGCGGGAAAATCGCCACACGCTCAAGGAGGGCGTCGGCCGCCTCCGGGTCGAACGGGAGTCCCCTGAGGCCCATCGCGATCGCGAGGTTCTCCACCGCGGAGAACTCGTCGAACATCTGGAGGTACGGCGACACAAGTCCGACAAGTCCCCGTGCGTCGCGCAAGGGTCCGGAGGGATCCTGCGTGATCGTGAAGGTTCCCCCGCCGGGCGTCAGGACGCCGCAGATGACTTTGACAAGGGTGGATTTTCCCGAACCATTTCTCCCGGTCAGCAGGAGCGTCTCTCCCGCCGAAGCGGAAAACGAGACGTTGCGGAACACGGGTCTCCGGTCGTATTCCTTCCTCAGCCCTTCGCCGGCGATATGCAATGCGCCGCTCAACGCCGCACCAGGGCGAATTTTCCCGTGACGGTCCGCCCCTGGAGCGAGAGGACGAACAGGTAGACGCCGGTGGGCGCCGGGCTGTTCCCCTTCGTGAGGCCGTTCCAGGCGAAGACGCGCTGGCCGAGACGCTGCTGCGTCTGCAGGGGTCCGCTGTAGACCAGTTCCATCCCGCTGGAATAGACGGAGAGCGTCCCCCCGTCCGCCTCTGCGGGCATGTACAGCATCCCCCCGTTGCCGGGATAGAAGGGGTTCGGGAACGCGCTCCCCTCTCCCGCGGCTGAAGCCGACAGGCCATGGCGGTCGATCGCCCACGTCACCCACTGCGAAGAGTTGGAGACGTCAAGCCTGAGGAAGAGGTTGCCGGCGATGGACCTGTATGAATCGTCCGGTCTGTTCCTGCTCACGGTGAGCGTGTAGGGAGATGATGTCTGGGCGCCCGCGGGACATGTCGTGTTCATGTTGACGAGCGCCACCGTGACCGTATCCGATCCCGTCGAGTACCCCCTGTAGTCGGTCGCCAGACAGGAGAGGGACCCCGTCGTCGTCTGGCTCGGGCTGATCAGGTCGTAGTATGTCTCGTTGATCACGGGGAAGATCGCCGCCTCGTCATAGTAGTTGACGGTGTCCGCACGGGGACCGGTGTAGTAGTTCCAGAGCGCCCAGTCGGCGAATGCGACGCCGAGCGTCGTCGGTGTTGGAAGCGCGCGCAGTGTCGCGTCGATTGCCGTCAGGGGGTCCGCCGACCGGATATGCTGCCAGATGTGGAGCATGGTGGGGGCGCCGAACTTCTTCGTGAAGTATTTCCCGAGGATTCCCCGGCTGTACATGATGGAGCTGAACGTGTATGTCAGCGGGACATCGGGGGTCCGGAACTGGCTTTCCGTGCTGAAGAGGTAGTTTATGTAATCGTTCTCCCCGTGATACGCCATGTCCTCCATCCATACGGACGTGATCTCATGAAACCAGACGTCGGCGGGCCAGTAACCGTATGCGCCGATCTGAATCGCGTGGTGGAACTCGTGTGCAAGCGTCACGCGGAGCGACGGGATCCCCCTGTTCGCCGCCGGTGAGACGAACGAGAAGTCGTTGTGTATCTCGATGAACGTGGACGAAGTCCCCCCGTCGGCGATGCCGTTGTCCGGGGTCGTGAGGCCGTACGTATCGGAACCCAGGTTGTAAATGTAGATGTCGTATTCGGGTCCGCCGCCCAGCGTCCCGTCCGCAGGGGGCGGGAGAAATCCGAGCGTCCCGGTCTCGTACCTGTACACGTTCCCGGCGATCGAGGCGGCGGAATCGACGAATGCGCGGGCCGTTCCCGGGATCCTCCTGCCGGCGCTGTCAAGGATCGCGGGCGCGTCGATGCCCGTCGTATCAAAATGAAACTTGAACAGGTGGTCCACCGTGACGAGACTTGTCTGGCGTTCCTGGCGCTGGAGGACGGAGAAGAGCGCCAGGCGTTCCTGTGTGCTCAGGGACGCACCCGCCCGGACCGCGGCGGCTACGGCGGGGAGCCCGCATTTCGTCGGGAGCCCGCTCGTCCGCCCCTGTGAAAGTCGATCGCCGAGTGTCCGCAGCGCCTCCGCGCGGGTCCCCCCGGCCCGGGCAACCTGGCCGGACGGGATCGCCGGTGCGGCGAGGAGCAACATCAATGCCAGCGGGAGACGCAGCGTCTGAATGGTCATCGTCTGAAAGGATTGAAAAGTATGGAGACCGTTCCTTCATCCATCCGGGAGAGGACAAGGTCCTTCACGTTCCTGGAGACGAGCGGGGCGACGGCGATCCCCCCGGTGCCGCGCGCGCTGCATATGCGCACGGCCGGCCCGAAGCCGAGCGTGCCGCCGAAGAACGTCTCGACCGATTCGCTCGCCGCGTTGCGCACCGTGATGTCCGGCCGCCCGTCCCCGTCGACGTCCTCAACGATGATGTCGTCTTCAGCTTCCACGGAAACATTCCTGATCCATTCGGGCTCGCTCCGGAACGACCCGTCCGGATTCCTGTACACGAGGAGGAGGGCGTTGACAGGCTTCCTCATGATCACGACATAGTCGCCGCCTCCC
>DATJPH010000285.1:0-2159 GCA_035506475.1 Bacteroidota bacterium
GCTTCGCTCGCAAGGACTGATGGATTGCTTCGCTTCGCTCGCAAGGACTGACGGATTGCTTCGCTTCGCTCGCAAAGACAGACGGATTGCTTCGCTTCGCTCGCAAGGACTGACGGATTGCTTCGCTTCGCTCGCAAGGACAGACGGATTGCTTCGCTTCGCTCGCAAGGACAGGCGTCGCAATGACATCAGCGGGCGTCTTTGACGCAGCGGAAACCGACCGTCGCGTTCCGGTCGTAGCCGGGGGAGAGCATCAGGAGCATCTGGTGCTTGTCGACCGCCCACGGTCCCCCCTGCACGTACCACATGCTGGAGGTCGGATTGTAATAGCTCCCTCCCCTCATCGTCGCAAAATAGTAGCTCCCGTTGTCATAGACGTCGTTTGTGAGCTGCCAGACGTTCCCCACCAGATCCGCAACGCCGTACGGGCTCTTCCCCGACGGATAGGCGTCGACGGGAGTCGTATGACCGAGACCGTAGTTGCACCGGGTGGAGTCGAATGCATCCCCCCATGGGTATTTCCTGGCGTCCGTCCCCTGTGCCGCCCGCTGCCACTCGATGTCGCCCGGGAGGCGTTTCCCCGCCCAGCGTGCATATGCACGGGCGTCCTCGATGCTCACCCAGACAACCGGGTGGTTGTACAGTTCCTTTGGAGGAGCGCCGTTCACCCACTGGTGGAGGAAGTTCACCGTGTCTTTCGGGACATAGTGCGCTCGGCGGAGAAAATCGCGGAACTGGAGGTTCGTGACCGGGTACGTGTCGATGAAATACCTCGGCATCATCACGCTGCGCGGCTTCGAATAGTCCGGGTAGGGGATGACGGGATTGGGAACGTCCGTGGCGGCCATGACGAACGTGTACGGGCCGGCGGGGATCTCAGTCATGCCGGCGGGGGCCTTCGCCGCGGTGGGAGTCCTGGCGGGCGCAGAAACGAGCCGAGGGGTTCCCGTCTCAATCTGGACGACCCGCTCATCGGCGAGTTCTTTGCCGTCAAAGAGCTGGACGACGACTTTCCCTTCGTACCGGCCGAACATGTGATAGAGCGAGAGTCCGTGAGGCCCGGCGGGGAGTTCCGCCGACAGAGTCCCGTACGACGGATCGCCTGCGCTGACCACGATGCGGGTGCCGCGCGAGGCGCCGACAAAGAGTGAATCGGCCACGTGTTCGACGTTGAGAAGCGCCGGGAAGAGGGCGATGCAATCGACGTTCGCTTCACGGCGCGTGCCGAGCCACGCCCTGCTGAATCCTTCGACGGTCGCCGGCACGCAGGGCTTCCCCCCCAGGCTCACCGTGTCAATCTCGGTGTGATGCCAGAGGCTCACGTAGTGCCTCCCCTGCGCGGCGGGCGCCTGAAAAAGCGGGCCGGAGAATCCTTCGGGACGGAGACCGTACACGGTGTACACGGTCTTGTCGCGCCCGGGCCACATGTTGACCCAGACGCTGTCCACCGTCGTCGGCAGAAGCGGAATCCAGTCCTGGCTCAGGAACGCGTCAGAATTGTCCCGGAGCGTCTTGACGACCAGGCCAAGGTAGCGGTATTCTTCGTCCATCCAGGCGGGCCTGCCGGTACGCATCACGTTGAGCTCTGCGCCGTAACCGTTGAAGAGGCAGACCGCGGCTTCGCGGTGCAGTCGTCCTTCCTGCACCTGCATGACACGGAAAATCGCGAAATCGGGCTTGATGATCTTGTTCATATTCAGCGGGGGAGGCATGAAGAGGGCATCATGCACGCGCCCTGCGACGATCCCGGGCATATCTTTCGGCACCGCCATCCCCTCGCTGTAGAGCACGATACCCGGTTTCACCCGGTCTGCCGCCGCCTGGAACTCCCGGCTCGATTCTCCCCAGGTATCGAGCACGACCCCGTCCGCATCCGTGCGGCGCGTCAGGTCTTCCATCCCCTTCACGTGTTCCTCGCGCCGGGTGCTCTCGTCCCAGGGGTTGTAGGAGATGAAATACTTCCCCCCGTGCGCGTGCATGAACGCAGACTGCCGGCGCAGTTCCGCAAGGCCCCCCGGCATGTCGCGGTACATGTCGAATTGATTCCTCTGATCGACGCCGAGACGGGGCCATGTCGGCCATATCATGAAGACGTCGTACGGCCCGAGGAGGCTCTTCTTTTCCCCTATGTACCTGTCGAACCCGTAAACTCCCTTGAA
>DATJPH010000286.1:0-2124 GCA_035506475.1 Bacteroidota bacterium
CCCTTCCTGTTGTTGCACTGCACGCAGGCGCAGACGAGGTTCTCCCAGGTGTCCTCCCCTCCCCGGGACAGCGGCAACACGTGGTCGATCGTCAGCGAGAGATCGGACCGGCCGCAGTACTGGCAGCGGTGTCCGTCCCGACGGAGGATGTTCTTTCGGGAGAGGATGATCTTCTTGAAGGGAACCCGGACGTACATCGAGAGGCGGACGATGCTCGGGAAGGGCATGCTCGCCGACACGGATCTGATCCTGTTGCCGGCGTGCGCTTCGATGAGCTCTGCCTTACCCAGATACAGGAGGATGATCGCCTTCTTTGCGTTGATAACGCTCATGGGCTCATAGTTCTGATTGAGAATCAGAACTTTGGCATTCAGCCTCCCGGCGGCACCCTGTGCGTGGACCTGCGCGCTGAAGTCTCTCTTACCTCCTTGCTGTCGGGAAAGAATGGACGGTTCGCCGTTTCACAGCATGATGAAAATATACCGCACCGCCCCTACATTGTCAATACCGGGCCTGCAACGCAACTGCCCCGCCCTCCGGGGGGGGGCGGGGCAGCGGTCAGACACTGCGGCGTCCCGGTTATTTCGGGATCTGGACGGCGACGAACGACGTCCCGCGCTCGCTCTTGATCCTCAGGAGGACCGAGTCGCCGGGTTTGCGCGCCTCGATGACTTTCTTCAGCTCGGCGGGCGAATTGACCTGCTTCCGGTCCGCCTCGACGATCACCATGTTCTTCCCTATCGCCCTGTTGAACGCTTCGCCGTACGGCTTGACGTCCGCGACCATGACGCCCCGGTCGACCTCGAGCTCCTTTTTTTCGTCGGAGGTCAGCGATCGGACGCTCAGCCCCAGGTTGTCGAACTTGACGACGCGGGGCGACTCCGTCGCGTTCTCCTCTTCGTCCTTCATCGGCTCGGACGTCGTCACGACGGTTTTCTCCTCCTCGCGGGCCTTGAGCGTGATCGGCTTTTCAATCACCGACCCGTCCCGGAAGACCTTCAGCATGACCCGGTCGCCCGGGTGATGCGTGGCGATATAGCTCTGCAGCTCGTTCCCGGCATTGACCTCTTTCCCGTCCACGGAGAGAATGACGTCTCCCTCCTTCAACCCCGCGGCCTCGCCCGCTCCCCCCTTGACCGTGCTCTGCACGAGGACCCCCTTCGCGTCCTTCATCCCCAGCGCGCTGGCCATCGTCTGGTCCACCGCGCCGATCATGACGCCGATGTACCCGCGGGAGACCTTCCCGCTCTTGATCAGGTCGGCGGCGACGGTCTTCAGGATGTTGACCGGCACCGCGAAGCCGTACCCCTGGTACCGCGCGTTTGTCGTCGCGATGGCGGTGTTGATGCCGATCAGCTCCCCGCTCAGGTTCACGAGCGCGCCCCCGCTGTTCCCGGGGTTGATCGCCGCATCGGTCTGTATGAAGTCCTCGATATTGTACGTGTCGCGGATGATGTTGATGCTCCGCCCCTTGGCGCTGATGATCCCGGCGGTCACGGTGGAGGTGAGGCCGAGCGGGTTGCCGATGGCAAGGGCCCACTCACCAACCTGCACGTTATCCGAGTTCCCCAGCGCGGCGGCCGGGAGGTCCTTTGCATCGATCTTGATCACCGCCAGGTCCGTCGACGGATCGGTGCCGATCAGCTTCGCCTTGTAGCGGAGCTTGTCGTGCATGACGACTTCGATGCCGTCCTTTTCCGCGTCGTCGACGACGTGGTTGTTCGTCACGATGTACCCGTCGGGCGTGATGATCACGCCGGAGCCCATCCCCTGTTCGGGCTGCGGCTCGGGCGTCTTGAAATCGGGTCCGAAGAAGTGGAAGAAATCGTGCGGCATGCTCCGGTCCGCCTTCTTCCCCGAGGTCGTCACCGTGATCGCCACGACCGAGGGGGTCACCGCCTTGGCCACGGCGACGAAATTGTCGCTGATCGCCTTCAGGCCGGGGCTCTGCACGTTGACGGGGGTCGGCCCGCCGAGCTTGACGTCCCCTCCGCTCCGGGCGAACGAGAGATCGACGCCGGAGCTGAAATTCGACACGAGGATCGCGCCGAAGAGAATTCCCACCGTCACGAGCACGAGGGATGTGAGGACTGTCTTCTTCATGTAGCGGTTCTCCTGTTCTGT
>DATJPH010000287.1:0-3277 GCA_035506475.1 Bacteroidota bacterium
GATGAGGCCGAGCAGCTTCAGCAGCAGCGAAAGCTGGGGGCGGATCCCCTCAATGGAGCTGAGTATGACAAAATCGGAGAGCTTGCGGGCCAGGGCGCCGACAAACGCGAGAGCGAGCGCCCTCTCGGCGGCATCGGGAATGGTCGCCGCATTGATCAGCCCGGTGATGGCCGTAATCAGGTCATCGAATGCGACGAAGAGCCTGTGGAGGTCATCCGCAATCTTCAGAAGCGAGGTTATGACGGCGGACTTGTCCCCGGAATCAGCAGCCGCCGAAAGTGCCTCGGAATCTGCCGCAAGCGACTGCCCCGCGGAACCCACCGCCGCGCTCGCGGCCTTCACGGCGGGATCGTTCAGCACGGCATCCGGAAGGCGCGTCCCGAACCCGTCTGTATCGAGGGACGACACGAACGCGCTCCCTTGCCCGAGCGCGCCGGTCAGCCAGACAACCAGGTCAACGAATGAGTTGTGTTCGTCCGCCATCGGGTCGCGTTGACAGAATGCATCCCCCCGTCAGGGGGATGTGATATTTCAGAGAGCGTTGAGCGACTTGAGCACGTCGAGCATTCCTCCGCCAAACGCCAGGGGATACTCCGTCGTGTCTGTGGGTTTCGGGTCGGCGCCGTCCCGTTCGTTCGCCGGGACTGCAAGTATTGCCGCGACATCCTCGACGGCGAGATTCCTGTTCTTCTCCAGGAAGAGGGCGATGGCTCCCGTGACGTGAGGGGCAGCCATGCTCGTGCCGCTTTTTCGCGTGAGCGGATCTGCGATGGAACTCCCCGCGGGAATTATCGACTCTTCGAACCTGCTTTGAGCCGCCTTGATCCGTGCCCCGGGGGCCGCAATATCCGGTTTCGGGGCGTACGGGCCGAGGCCGGAGTAATCGACCAGCGGTCCCCGCGATGAGAATGGGGTGATTGTCGCGTACCTGGGGTCTACCGTAAACCCGTCGGCATCATCATAGGCGGCAACTGCGATCGCGAATTTCGCGCCCGCTTCGTCTCCCACCTGATTGTGGTCGTTGACGTCGATTTCCGCCTGGAGGATCCTGGTCACCGTGCTTTCCGCGCCGGCGGGGTTCGGCAGGGGGTCATTAATTGTGATGACGCCGGGGGACTTGCCGTCCGATGAGCTGACTGTCGTGTTAAATTCGTCCCCGATCGTTGGCTTGATTGTCACGCCATCTCCCGCAGCGAAATGCGACGCGTCCTCCACCTGGAGCCCGTGGGGACTGGGCCCATCCCCCGCAGCCGCGTCTTTCGCGAGCGTGGTTTGCGGCCCGATGCGTATCCCGTACCCACGGGCTTCCCTGCGTGTCCAGGCGTGGAGTATGGTGCCGGCCGGACCTTTGATCCTGAGCTCGTAGATCCCGGGTCTGTGCTGCGGAGGGGCAACAGATGTGTTCGGTTCGATAGTCAGCGTGATGACGTTCCTCTGCACGTCGACCGGCGACCCGCCGTCGACGGGGCGTTTGACTTTCGGAGCGCTGTGATGCTCCAGCAACCACGACTTGTTTCTATCGAAGACGCCCGGCAGCTCGCCGCTGAACACCTCCGCAGAAAACGCAGTTACCGTCGGGGGCCTCACGGCCACGGAGACGTCCCCCGGAGGGCTCACCTCCTTGTACCAGACGGCGAGGTACATTCCCCTCGTCTCTTCCACCCAATTGCATTCCACGAACTTGTGCTGATTAGGACCACGTTCATCATATAGCTGAAACGGCACGATGATCTGGCCCGACGCAGGGATTGTTATTTGCGCATGTGTCCGGTCGGAGCCACTGTTGCCTGCTGCGAAAACGACCACGTTCCCCTTGTGAAACCCGCTCTGTGGGCCGAACTCCTTGTCAATGAATTGCTCGTTTGTCGTGAGGCCGTCGTGAGGACCCCGGTCGCTGCCAAAGCTGCAATTGATGACGCACGGTTTGCCTTCCCCCTTCGCAATGTTGAGGATATACCTGATAGCGTCACGGAAACGGATGTCTTCGGAGACAAAGGATCCTCCCGTATCGAGAATTGCGATCTTGACGTCCAGGTACTTCACGACGACAATATCGGCCCTGGGGGCAATGCCCACGTAGTAGAAGCCGGGGGGCGATGAAGGAACCAGGGGGGCCGGCCCCGGGTTCCCGTTTCCGGCGGCCGTCGCAGCGACGTGCGTCCCATGACCTAAGCAGTCCCTGTGCCTGAAGCGAAAAGTACTGACCCCGTTCAGGTGATCGTTGATCATCTGCGAGGTGAATTCGACGCCGTACGTGTTCGCGCTCGTGATCAGGGCTTTGTCGGGTCCCTTCTCTCCGTGCGCCGGATCCGGATCTTGTCCCTGATCCCAGATCCTCAGTATGCGTGTGTCGAACGGCGAGAGGCTGTTCATGAAGACGGGGTTGAACGCATCGATCCCGGTGTCGATGATTCCGACGACAACGCCTTTTCCCGAATTGAGGCTCGACGGTGCCAGGTCCCCGGTCGTGGTGTCCACGGACCACACACCCTTGGTCCCGATGTCCGCCGGAGCAATCGACCGGGCCCGGATATCCGGAGCGCTGTAATAAAGTGAGGGCTCGTGCCGTTCACCGAATTCGACGGCAACCACCCCCGGTGCCGTGGAAATGCGCTCCAGATCATCGAGGTCGACAATCCCATGCGCCAGGCCTTCATAGTCATTCCAGGAGGTCTTGAAACCAAGTTTCTCGATCTCGGAAAGACTGCCTTCGTAGCGGAGCGAAACGCTGTAGAGGTGGGGATGACTTGCGGTTCCCGGGGGAAATTCGACGGGCGTCTTCCGGCGGCGCTCCTGGTGGGCCTTGTGGATCCGCCGGAGCGGGTGGTCCAGTTTGTCCAGAGCCTCAGACATATTCCCTCCCCTCCGATCCAGAGAGACTCAGGTCATTTCAAGAACAGTCTGCCTCCGCCGCAGGATTGCGCGACGGGTGGGCAATGCAGCACATCGCTTGGCGCAGGAAAAAGGTTCGGTGAATCCGGTAAGGCTGGAACAAACCCAACGACACATTTGGACGGCGTGCAACTGCCCCTGGCGGAGGTCTCGCAGGAAACTAAGGTCGGCGAATTCGCCTCACAGGCTGAGGAATTATAGTATCGGCCGCTTAGAAAGTCAAGAGAAATCGCGAAAGTTCACGATGAGAAGAACCGAAAATGGTCTACGTCATATGAAAAACTAGGATTGGGGACGGATTCAGATCGATCTGCTCCCCCGCTATTCCCCCGAAGTCCCCGGATACCACAGTGCGGGCGTCAGGTACCGGAGACGGGCCGTCGGG
>DATJPH010000288.1:0-5108 GCA_035506475.1 Bacteroidota bacterium
GGACGCCCCGATCGGTGCACATCCCGGAACAAAGGCCGGGGAAGATGTGTTAGATCTCAGGCCAATATCAGGAACATCCATTCCGGGGGGCTACCATGAAATTTGCTGGTCGAGTGTATCTCATTGCAGGCATTGTCGGGCTGATCGAGATTATCCCGATGTATTTTACTGAGTCGTTGTGGGGACAGATGTATCCGCCGCTGATCACGCATCCGGAATTCTTCTACGGATTTGCCGGCGTCACACTGTCCTGGCAGGTGTTGTTCCTGCTCCTGTCCCGCGATCCTGTACGATACAGGCCTCTCATGCCTGCGACCTTTCTTGAAAAGGCTGCATTCGTTGTGGCGGCACTGGTCTTGATGTTAGAGCAGCGGATGGGGACTGAAATGCTGGGAGCGATCTCCATCGATGCGGTTCTGGGCGTGCTTTTCGTGATGGCGTACGTGCGGACCGGTGTCAAAACGTCCGGCCAGGACGTGCCGAACGACGTTGCCATCGAGTCATAACGAATCGGCCGCACAAGCCGGCCGCCGGGGGGGGTCTCAATGCTGGGAGTGAACGATCATCTGCCGGACGCGCTTTTTGGGGAAACCGCGCCGTTCAGGAACAAACCGACGCTCCTGGTCTGGCTGAGACACTTCGGGTGCCGCTTCTACCAGGAGGCAAAACTCAAGCTTCCGGCGCTCCAGGAGAGACTCGGTGCCAAGGGGATAGACCTGGTGTGCGTCGTTCAGGGGACGAATGAGGAAGCGGAGATATTCTGGCCCTTTCCGACTATAGCGTACATTCCTGACCCCGCGAAGCAATCGTACAAAATGATCGGGTTGGAGAGGACGAGCCTTCTTAAAATCCTCTTTCCGAACAGGGATTTGAAAGCACGGAGGGCCGAAGTTTCGACGCTGGGCTGTTCGATGGACAGGAGGGGTACCATCGCCGGGAGCAGTGACGTGCTGCAACTGCCGGGGCTCGCCCTTGTCGACGCCGGGAGGAAGATACTCTGGATTCACAGGGGGAAGAATACGGGAGATCTGGACCTTTCGGAGGACCTTGCCGACCGGATGGGTGAGTTGGTCAGAACGTGAATCTCCACTCTGCCCTGCACCCCGGTATCACGCTGCTCCGGCAAGCTTCTCCCATTCGTCGTACACGGAACAGACCACCGCCGGGTTTGCCCCAAGGCCGAATTCGAGCTGCGCGATGATTCCTCCGCGGGGATCATACAGATGGCGGGCCACCTCACGCACCGCCCGCCGGCCGGATTCAGGATCGGCCGAAGGGAGAATGTGCTGCCTGTCGATCTCTCCCCAGAACGAAATCCTCCCCTTCACCTCCCGTGCGATCCGCTCCAGGTCCATGCAGAAGAGCTGGGAATTGACGGCGTCAATGCCTATCTCGGCAAGATCGGGGAGAACATCCTCGATGTTCCCGTCTGAGTGCATGAAGATGAATTTTCCCCGCGCATGTGCGAGCTCGGCGTACTGGCGGTAGAACGGCTTGAAGATCTTCCGCCACAGCGCCGGGGAGATCAGGAGCCGGTTCTGGGAACCCCAGTCGTCCATGAACTTCACAGCGTCGACATCCGTGAGTGTCCACAACTCCAGCTCTGCCATGTAGAATCGGTGGATCGCGTCAAGAAGTCCGGAAACACCCTCCTCCATCGTCGCGACGTCCATCATCGCGTTGGCCGACCCGCGGAGGAACTGATATCGCTCCCAGGGACGGGGGCATGCCTCCGCGAGGACGAAGGAATCCGTCCCCCGGCAGAATGCATTCACCCCCTCAATGGCCTTCTGACGATCGACCGGAAACGTCTCGTAGGGAGGGGAGACTGTCCGCCAGAGGGCGATGTCCGGGAGGATCGGATCTCTGACCTCCCCGATCGCCCCTTCCTGGATGTTCCGGAAACAGCACCCCCATTCGTCGGTGTATAGTCCTGGTGTGTACTGGTCACCTGCGATCCTCGCCGACCTGGCCATCAATGAAGGGGCCGTTGTGATATCGGCGGGAAACCGCTTCCGGATCTCCTCCAGTTCCCGGGGATAGTGACGCTCGGCCCAGGGGAGTGTCCAGAGATCGCGGGGGATCCGGTCCGGTGAACCGAATCGGAGCGTGGCCCTGACCCGTTCGCGTGGTGTCATCTGCATTGGAGCCCTCGGGGAGATTCTCGCAATGAAGATACGACCCTCCCCCGATCAATCCAAATCACGTCGTGCCCGGTTTGATTCTCGGCCGCTCCTGCCGTACTTTTCTCGTGCAGTGCCTGACCGATGTTTCATCGTGATAGCGGGTTTCTTATGGCCGGAAGACTTCCTGCTGAACATACTCTTCGCGATCGACTTATCGACTGCTGGATGACGAACAACCGCGTGACAGAGGCATTCTACGGGAATCTTCCGGACGACTTGTGGGACATGAAGCTCCCCGGAACCCCCCGTCGCACCATCCGGATGATTGCGGGCCACACACATAACGCACGGTGCATGTGGATCACAATGATCGGAAAGGGATATCGCATCAGCGCACCGCGCAGCGTCGATCGCCGGCGGGTGACGAAGACGCAACTTCTGCGAGCATTGGGGAAGAGTAGTGAAAGGATGGTCCGGCTCCTGAACGCCGGCTGTGACCGGGGCGGCATCCTGGAGATCAAGGTTCCATGGAGCAACATACCGTCTGATGTCGTCCATTTCATGACTTATATTGCCGCCCATGAAGCCCATCACCGCGGGCAGATCATACTGGCCGCCAGAATGTTGAACCACCGGCTTCCGCCTGAACTGACCAACGGCGTATGGCAATGGAAACGACGTGCAAAAGAGGCCCGGGGGACCCGGAGGTGAATTCGCACACGACGTCGCATTGCCGCACCGTCCCTCACCCCCGAATCAATTGATCGCCGGATTCGCCGCCGGATGCCAGCTCTGTATGAACGCGACGATGTCGTCGAGTTCATCGCTGCTGAGCGTCTTGCCGAATGAAGGCATCTTCAGACTCGCCTGCCCCGATCCAATGAACTGGCGCAGCTCGGCCTCTGAGAGTGAGCCCGCGACTTCGGCGAGCTTCACGGACGTCGCCGGAGCCCCCGCACCCAGCCTGCCGTGGCATGCCTGGCATCGGGCACCGAAGAGGAGATTCCCCCGATCCGGACCCCGGGCGCCCCTGACCTGCTCCGTGTATCGTGTCGGCGGGACGTCCCGCGCCACACGGGGGAGAGACGAAAAGTATGCGTACATGGCCCGGAGATCCTCGTTGTCGAGGAACTTGTACATTGCGTAGGGCATGTGGGGGCTCAGGACGGTTCCGTCAGGCTTCATCCCGGTTGTCACCGCGGCAATGAACTGGTCCTCCGTCCACTGGCCCGGGCCTTGCCCGAGAGAGGCCCGCAGGTTCGCCGCGTAGGAGACAATGGGCGCTCCTTCCGCGTCACCGAGCGGGATCGTACCACCGGCAAAGAGGCTGTCCATAAAGAACTTTCCGTTCTTCAGGTCGCGGGGTGTGTGGCAATCTGCGCATCCTGCGAGTCCGGTCGCCGCATACTTCCCGTACTCGAGCGTCGTCCCCCTGCGAGGAGCGTTGAGACGCCCGTCGATCGCCGGCATTGCCGAGACGACATGGAAGGCAAAGAGCGCTTTGGCAACAAAGGAGGGGGCGGAGGGGGGAACTTCCTTTCTTACCGGCGGGAGGCTGCGCAGATAGGCGACGATGGAGAGCGCGTCATCGTCCGACATCCCGTGCAGCCAGTCGACCGGCATAAGGGGAAAAAGCGCCCGCCTGTTCTTCCGCACTCCCTCTCTGATCGCCTGCACGATTTCGCCGTCCGCCCATGTTCCGAGTCCCGTCGCGCTGTCGGGCGTAATGTTGCGGCTGTAAAACTTCCCGAATCCCGGCCCGATCCTGGTCAGGTCGAAGAGCTGTCCGCCGCTGGGAGGACTCGACGGGTCGGACCCTCCCTCCACGTGGCAACCCCAGCACTGCCATGTGTATTTGTAGATATACTCTCCCCGGGCGATCGCCGCTGAATCGTGCCGCGCCACCATTGCGGGTGCCGGCCGGTTATCGCGATTGTCCCACGTTGCCTGGACGAAGACGACAAATCCCGCCGCCAGGAGGGCAAGAACGCCGACAAGAATTCCAAGGATCCTCAAGAGTCGTTTCACGCGGGGGCTCCGGTATTTGTGATTTGGCTTGGAGAAACTTGGCAGATAGGAAGTGGCTGGAGGTGACGCGGGGCTGAAAGTAAGGGGCAGGGAAGAGAAAGTCAATTCCCCCGACCCGGAAACCCGAGGGGGCCGCCCCGGCCAACGGGGCGGCCATGGTTCCCGGCGAATCTTGCCGTTGCACTACTGCGTGATCGTGAGGGTCCCCTTCTGTCGAATGTCTTCCGATGAACTTCCGACGAGGAGCTCCACAGTCCCCCCCTGGAGGACGTTCCGGAGGTGTTCATCAAACAGCGAGAGATCCTCAGGAGTGAGAGTGAATGTGACGGTCCGTTTTTCATTCGGGTCGAGCGTAATGCGCCGGAAGCCCTCCAGTTCCCTGACCGGTCGGGTGACGCTGCGGACGCCGTCGTGCCGGTAGAGCTGGACAACCTCGTCCCCTTTCTTCCCCCCGACATTCTGTACGTCAACTGAGACTGTGACATTCCCCTTCGGCGAGAGGACGGCGGGAGTGATCGTAAGGTTGCTGTATTCAAACCTGGTATAGCTGAGCCCGAAACCGAACGGGAACTGAGGCTTGCCGGAGAGGTCAACGTAGTCGTCGCCGCGTCCGGTCGGCTTGTGGTTATAGTAGAGGGGGACCTGGCCGACGGACTGGGGGAACGTGACAGGGAGCTTCGCACCGGGATTGAAGTCACCGAACAATACCTCGGCGATTGCGGTGCCGCCCTCCTCACCCCCGTACCATTCTTCGATGACCGCGGAGACCTTGTTGACCCACCTCCCCATGGTGACGGCGCTCCCGCTGACGAGCACGACGATCGTCGGCACGCCGGTTTCGGCCACGGCATTGATAAGCTCTTCCTGTGCCCCGGGGAGGTCCAGGCTTGATCGATCCTCCCCTTCCCCCTCGTTGATGCCGACGAAGATTACGGCGGCATTCGACCTCCGGGC
>DATJPH010000289.1:0-10709 GCA_035506475.1 Bacteroidota bacterium
AAATATCACCCCGATCTTGAGGTTCCGGCGGTTCCCTCCGCCTGGGGGCCTTCAAAACCGGCCACCCGGCGCCGGAAATCGTCCCCCACGCGGACGGGCGCGCCTGATTGTCCGTCAAGCCAGACATGGACCGAAACGTTCCGTGCGACCTGGCGCCCCTCACCCACCGCCTCGATCATCCCTTCGAACGTGAAGCTTGAATTGCCGATCGCGGCAACCCGGGTGAGGACCTCGAGCTCCTCGCCGAAACGCGCCGGCGTGATGTAATCGATCTCGTTGCGCGCCACGACGACCCTGGATTCTCCCCGGATCGCTTCGACGTTCACGGGGACGCCGATCTGCTCAAGGTAGGCAAGCCGGCCCGTCTCGAAATAGAGGAGGTAGACCGCGTTGTGCACGATCCCCTGCCAGTCGATTTCATAATTGCGCACCCGGAGCCGGATGCTCTGCCGGAAATTCGACCGGTCGAACCCTCTCACCCGAGCGTCTCCCGGATTATCCGCGCCGCCTTCTTCACGTCGTCCATCGAAACGTCGAGGTGTGTAACCGCCCTGATGCCCATGTAGTTCCCCAGCGTGAGGAGGACCCCTTTCGCCCGGAGTGCGGCGAGTATCTCCTCCGGTTTTCTCCCCGTCTTTTCCGCGCCGATGATGATGATGTTCGTCTGCACGGAGCCGAGGTCGATGTCGAATCCCTTCACGCGCGCGAGCTCGCCGGCAAGGAACGCGGCCTTCTCGTGATCCTCGGTGAGCCGGGTGACGTTGTGCTCCAGCGCATAGAGCCCCGCGGCGGCGAGGATCCCCGCCTGCCGCATCCCCCCGCCGAAGATCTTCCGGTAGTGGCGCGCCTCCGCGATGAACGCGGCGCTCCCGGCGATCACCGACCCCACGGGCGCCCCGAGCCCTTTGGAGAGGCAGACGGAGACCGAATCGAAATAGGAGGCGTATTCCCGCGGGGCAATCCCCGTGGCGGCGCATGCGTTCCAGAGCCGCGCCCCGTCGAGGTGCAGGCGTATGTTCCGCCCCCTGGCAAACGCGCTGATGCTCTTGATCAGTTCAAGCGGGTAGATCGTCCCCCCCGCGCGGTTATGTGTGTTCTCCAGGCAGATGAGCCGCGTCTTCGGCATGTAGTACATGTCCGGGCGGACCGCACGCTCGATCTCCGCGACGCCGAATGCGCCCCGCTTCCCCTCGATCGCGTGGACCTGTGCGCCGGAGAGGAAGGCGATCCCCCCGGTTTCATAGTTGAAGACGTGCGCGCCTTTTTCGCATATCACCTCGTCGCCGGGCTGTGTATGGACCTTGATGCACGTCTGGTTGCCCATCGTCCCGCTCGGCACATAGAGCGCCGCTTCCTTGCCGAGCAGCCCCGCGACGTGCTCCTGGAGGCGGTTGACACTCGGGTCTTCGCCGAAGACGTCGTCCCCCACGGCCGCGTTTGCCATCGCCTCCCGCATCCCCGGTGAAGGGCGGGTGACCGTATCGCTTCTCAGGTCGATGAAGTGTTCTGCCATGACTGTCTGTTTCTCCTGTCTGTGAATGACTGCCCGGCAAGCGCCGCCGTGAACATGAGCGCCGCCAGGAGGGCCGACTCCCCCAGCCAGTCCCCCTGCCGCGTGTAGAACGTCAGCGCGTCGTCCGTGCCGATCGTGCGGGAGAGGACCCGCTCGGTGAACATCTCCGTATCGTCAAAGCTCCGCCCGTACGGGTCGATGAAACAGGAGATCCCCCCGACGGCGCACCTGGCGATCCACCGCCGGTTCTCCACCGCGCGGAACGTGGCGAACTGCCTGTGCTGGTATGCCCCGGACATTTTCCCCCACCAGCTGTCGATCGTGATCAGCGCGATGAACTCCGCCCCCTTCCTGACGAACGAGGCAACGAACCCCGGGTACGTCGACTCGTAGCAGATGATCGACGAGAACTTCACCCCCGATTCCGCGTCGGTAAAGACGGTGGTGTCGGGCCCGATCTGCCACCCGCCGATCCCCACCCCCCACCGCATGAAGTCCAGGAATGCAAACATGTCCGCGTACGGAATCCGTTCCGCGATCGGCACCATTTTCATCTTCCCGTACCAGGGGATATCGCTCCGGCCCGGCTGGATGAACGCCGCGGCGTTGAACGTATCGTACCTCCCCTCCGAGCCGGAAAAACTCCGGGCACTGGGGGGAGCCTTGGAGGGATCGCTGTACACGACCGCATGGTCGATCCCGGTCAGGACGGCGACGTGCATGCTGTCCACCCCCGCACGGAGCCGGTCAAGGACCCTTCGCGAGCGGGGAAGCAGGGGGAATCCCGTGATCGCGGTCTCAGGCCACAGGACGATCTGCGGCCGCGGGGAATTCATCCGGCCGATCAATCTGTTCGTCAGGCCGAGATAGAGCGAGACGAGGTCGCCTTCCGGTCGTGCCCACTTCTCCCACGGATCGACGTTCGACTGGACGATGCCCACGGTGATGTGCCGTCCCCCGTGCGCCCATTCCCCGGCGCGGGGGGCGCCCGAGAGGACCCATGTCCCTTCCACCGTGGGGAGGACAAAAATGAGGGCAAGAAGCGCTGCCAGGCCGATCGTCCGTCGCGGGAGGATCTCGCCAGGAGGAAGCGCAAGAGACCTGTACAGCAGGTACGCTGCCACGTTGACAAGAAGTATCCAGAACGAAAGGCCCCAGATCCCCGTGAACGAGATGAACTGGATCCGGGCAAGGTCGTACGACTGACTGTTGCCGATCGTGAGCCAGGGGAAGGACCATTCCGAGAGCGAATGCGAATACTCGTAGCCGACCCAGAGAAACGGGAGCGACGCGAGTCCCGGGGAAAGCCCGAATCTCCGCCGGATAAGATAGAAGAGGCCGAGGGGGAGGAAGTAGAAGAGCGGGTGCACGATCATCGTGATCCCCCCCGCGATCATCATGTACGGATCGTTCCCGTGGACATACCCCCCCGTCCAGTTGAGCGTGATCGCGTGGAAGACGAACATGGCGGCGTAGATCAGCTTGATCGCGTCCCGGAGTCTGGCGGCACGGTTGAGGGCGACAAGGAGGGGCACGAGCCCGAAGCACGCGAGAATCCCCAGGTGAAGCGGCGGGAACGAGCAGCCGAGCATGATCCCTGAGAGAAGTGCAAGGCCGTATCCCCGGGAACGCCGGTCCCCGACTGCGGGAGGCACGTTTTCAACGCGGGGTCCGCTCACGGCCGGGCTCCGGGAGGGGGATCACCCGGGCGAGGCACGGAGACTCCCGGCCCTGCAGGCGCAATGGCGAGCCGGGGAAAGTACTTCGCCGTCGTCCAGGTCCAGAGGGCCGTGACCGCCAGCGCGACGCAGGAACCGATCACCGCTCCACCGAGTATGTCCGAGGGGTAGTGGACGCCGACGGCCGGGCGGGAGAGCGCCACGAGGGCGGCCCAGGAGTAGAACGCCCACCGCCACCGGCTGTAATACCGTGCGAAGAGCGTCGCCACCGCGAAGTTGTTCACGGCGTGGGACGACGGGAACGACTTCCCCGGTCCGCAGTCGACAAGCATGTGGATCCCCTGTACGATGGGGACCCCCCCGATCTCGGCGCAGGGCCGGGCCCTGGAGACGAGATCCTTGATGAGCACGCTGCTGATCTTATCGGCGCAGAAGAGGACGGGGATCAGGAGCAGTGCGGCGGTGCGGCCCCTGGTCCCCCCCCTGATGATCAGGAGAAGCCAGACCGCAACGAGGAGTATGCGCACGGGGAGCAGCCTGTCGTAGTCTGTGACAAGGGGCCAGAGGAGATCACCGGCGGGATTGGCCAGCGTCCCGTTGATGAAGTGAAAGACGGCGACGTCAAGCGAGTAGAGGAAATCGATCACGGTGTGCTCCTGCCGGCCTTCCTCCGGATGAGATAGCGTGCACCGATGATGAGTGCGAGAAGAACGACAATCGCGGTGACCGCCTGGCTGTATGTACTGAGGTAACCGCCGATGTCCCGCCAGTTGTTCCCCAGGTAGTACCCCCCGGTGATCAGGATGGCGTTCCAGGCGAGCGCGCTCAGCGCGCAGAGCACGACCGTGGGGGTCAGCCGGAGCTCCGCCATCCCCGCGAAGAAGGAGACCGCCGCGCGCGTCCCGGCGAGAAACCGGTTGGCGACGATGAGGAACAATCCGTATTTGCGGAACCACGCGTCGACCTTCCGGACCGATTCCACGGAGATGAACGAGATCTTTCCCTGTTCGAGGATCTTCGCGCCGAACCAGTCCCCGATCTTGTACATCAGGACGAACCCGAGCGTGCTCCCCGCCGTGGCCCAGAGGAGCGCTTCGATGAATCCCACGCGGCCGATCCCCACGAGGGACCCGCCGCAGACGATGAGAAGATCGCTCGGCGACGGAGGGAACACGTTTTCGATGAACGCCACGGCAAAGATGATGAGGCAGACGAGCACCGGGTTCAGCGACTGGAGATACGCGATGACGTTATCCACTGCGGGGGACCTTTTTTGCTGGTGAGCCTGGGCGCGTTACAGTGCGGTGATGAGCGCCACGGCGTGCGCGGCGGCCCCGTCGCCGCCGCCGATAAACCCCAGGGTCTCGTGTGTCGTTGCCTTCACGGATACCTGCTGGGGGGTGACCCTGAGGGCGTCGGCGATGTTCTGCCGCATCAGGTCGACGTACGGGGCGATCTTCGGCGACTCCAGAACGACGGTCGCATCGACGTTCCCCACGGCGAACCTGTGTCCTGCCAGGAGGTCGGCGACATGCCGGAGGAGTATGAGGCTGGAAATCCCGCTGAACCGGGGATCGGTGTTCGGGAAGTGCTTGCCGATGTCGCCGAGCGAGGCGGCGCCCAGCAGGGCGTCCGCGACAGCGTGGAGGAGGACGTCCGCATCCGAGTGCCCGTCGAGTCCTGTCGGGTTCGGGATATCGACGCCGCCGATGATGAGCTTCCTTCCGCCGACGAGGCGGTGGACATCGTAGCCGAAGCCAATGCGGGGGAGTGTGTTCACCGGTTACCGGATTTCAAAGTGTGTGTGCGGGGGATCCCCGGGGGGTCCCCACTCGATCTTCATGTTTGTCACGTGGGCCGACCGGGGGCCCACCCTCAGGTCGCGTATAAGCTCTTCAAGGAGCGAACGGTCGCCCGCGGCCTGCACCTCCACGGTGCCGTCGTACAGGTTCCTGGCGAACCCCTTCACGCCGAGGGCTTCCGCGCGCCGCGCGGCGTACCAGCGGTAGCCAACCCCCTGGACGAGACCCTCGACGATGATGTGGACCGATGCATCCATGAGAGAACCGACGTATGATACGTCCGGGGCCGGCGAAAATCAAGAATCCGGCGGTCCGAGCTGGCGCTTCAGGAACGGAATCCCGTCGGAGAGCTCCGAGATGAGGACGCCGCCGATGATGAGCCCTCCCCCCAGCGCGCCCCCGACGCCGATCTGTTCGCCGAGAAATGCCGCGGCGCTCAGCGCGGCGATGACGGGCTCGATCGTGAATATGATCGCCGCGCGGGTCGGCGTCGTCTCCTTCTGGTAGCGGGTCTGCATGAACGTCGTCAGGATCGTCGCAAACGCCGTCAGGTAGAGGATTCCGACGATGGTCCCTGCGGGAACCGACGGCGGCAGCGTGTCGAACGCCAGGGAGGCTCCCGCGGCCAGGATTGCGCTTGTGGCCATCTGCAGAAACGTCAGCTGCATGGCCGACATGTCGTGCGCAACGACGTCAATGTAGACGATATAGACCGCGAACAGGACGGCGCAGACGAGCGTGAGCGCGTCCCCGGCGTTGAACGAAGATCCGGACGGGGAGGTCAGGAGCCAGAGCCCGACGGAGACGACGGCGACCCCGGCGATGTTGCCGAGTTTCGGCCAGCGGCGTTCGATCACGACCTGGAGCAGCGGGACGAAGACGACCATCATGCCGGTGATGAATGCGGACTTCGACGCCGTCGTCAGCGTCAGCCCGATCGTCTGGGGGACGAACCCCAGGAAGAGGAGTATCCCGAGGATCCCTCCCCTGGCCACCTGGCGCCGCGTCAGCGGGAAAATTCTGCGGGAATACAGGGCGAGTATGAACGCCGTCGAGAGAACGAACCGCACCGCGATCATCTGCAGCGGGGTGACGTGCAGCAGGACGTATTTGCCGACGACGAACGTGCTCCCCCAGATCATCGTAAGGCCGAGGAGCACTCCCTCGGCGCGCGTCTTTCGTGTCACCGCTGGCCGCCTGATCCGGCCGGCGCGGGGACGGTCTCATACTCCTTGAAAAGCCGCCCCCATGCGGTCTCGTCCCGCCACCGGCGGAACGTGCGGCCGTCCTTCAGCTGCCAGCGGTAGTAGTCGTGGTAGGCTTCGGACCCGAATATGAACGCGTGGACGAGCGGCGTGCGGAAGAAGAGGTTCTGCATCCCCTTGAGCGGCCCGAACCACGCCAGGTTGCCGAAGAGGCTGACGCCGTTGTTCCCCACGGTGAAGTTCCAGGATTCGCCCGAAATATCATCCCCGGCGACCTCGATGTCCCTGACGTCTCCCCTGCCCAGTCCGTCGGCGTGCGCGATCCGTATGTAGGGGATCGACATCGGGTCGAACCCCATCATTTTCGCGGCGACGGCGTCGATGGCGACCTGGTCGGCGCTCGCCAGGATGTAGTTCTTGACGACGGGGATCATCGTCCGCGGGCCGGGTCCGTTCCCCGCCGTCGTCCCGTCCATGACGGCGAATATGCCGGGATGGATCTCCTTCTGGATTGCCAGGAGGTCGACGAGCGTTTCATGGATCCAGGAATGCGTGTAGTGGCGGCGCGTGTTGAGAAGTCCGCCGAACGCGTTTTTCATCGCCCCCGTCGTCGTTGTGTAGATGTGGCACTTGACGGTCGGCAGGTGGACGATGTTTTTCCCCTGGAAGTAATCCGGGATCCGAATCCCCTCCGGAAATATCGTGTCAAGCACGTGCATCCGTGCCTTCGGTCGGTATTCCACCCAGTTCATGTCGCCGTCCCTGAAATTGAACCGGACGGGGATGCCGTACTTGCTGAATATGGGGACGTAGTGATTGAGGTCTTCCCCCTTGAAGGCGTCCGTGACGACGGTCTTGTTCTGCACGCAGGTGATGTCGTCGAATCCGCCGGCCTTCAGCGCCAGGATTGTCCCCTCCATCTGCCACGGCGTGGTGTTGGCCCCGGGGAAGGGAAAATGCCACGAGATGTTGTCCTTGAGTATTGTCGTCGATCCCCGCCGGAGCACGGAGGGCATCCCGGCGAGGTCGGTGAGCCGGCGGTAATCCTCGAGGACCGTTGCCGGCGAAGTCTTCAGTACTGCGACCCGTGACCGTGCCATAGACATCTCCTGCGATTGCTCAGAACACCGGAGTCTCCTGATGAACGCCGAACACTTCGGCCAGCTCCATGCACATTTCCCCGAGCGTCACGTACGCCCTCGTGCATTCCAGGAGCGCTGGCATGAGGTTCGTCCCGTCCCGGGCTGCCTGACGCAGCTCGCCGAGCCTCCGGCGGACCTCCTCCGCGCTGCGCGACTGGCGGACATCGGCGATCCTTGACGCCTGCCGGGCTTCAACGCCGGCGGGGATTTCGAGTATCGGGATGCCGACAACCTCCCCATCCTGGACGTACTCGTTCACCCCCACGATGACCTTCTCTTTCGCGTCGAGCTCTCTCTGGTAGCGGTAGGCGGCGTCGGCGATCTCCCGCTGGAAGAAACCGGCTTCAATCGCCGGGATGACCCCGCCCAGCGCGTCGATCTTCTCGAAGTAGGACTCGGCCTGCTGTTCCATCCTGTCGGTGAGCGACTCCACGAAGTAGCTCCCCCCCAGGGGATCGACGGTGTTCGTCACGCCGGTCTCGTGCGCGATGATCTGCTGTGTCCGCAGGGCGATCGTCACGGCCTTCTCCGAAGGGAGGGCGAGCGTCTCGTCCATGGAATTTGTGTGCAGCGACTGCGTTCCCCCGAGCACCGCGGCCAGGGCCTGGTAGGCCGTACGGACGATGTTGTTCTCAGGCTGCTGGGCGGTGAGCGTGCAGCCCGCCGTCTGCGTATGGAAACGGAGCGTCAGGGAGCGGGGATCCCTGGCACCGTACCTGTTCTTCATTCTCTTTGCCCATATCCGCCGCGCGGCGCGGAACTTGGCGATCTCCTCGAAGAAATCGAGATGGGAGTTGAAGAAGAACGAGAGCCGGGGGACGAACGCGTCGACGTCCATGCCGCGCTCAAGCCCTGCTTCGACGTAGGCGAACCCGTCGGCGAGCGTGAAGGCAAGCTCCTGGACCGCCGTGGACCCCGCTTCGCGGATGTGATACCCGCTCACGGAAACGGGGTTCCACCGGGGCATCGCCCCGGTGCAGTACTCGATCATGTCGGTGATGATCCGCATCGAGGGACGCGGGGGATAGATCCACTCCTTCTGCGCGATATACTCCTTCAGGATGTCGGCCTGTATCGTTCCCCGCAGGTCGCCCGTTGCCGCACCCTGTTTGGCGGCGACGGCGATGTAGAAGGCGAGCATCATTGCCGCCGGTGCGTTGATCGTCATCGACGTCGATACGTCTTTCAGGGCGATCCCCCGGAAGAGGACCTCCATGTCGGCGAGCGAACTGACCGACACGCCGCAGATGCCGACCTCGCCGGCGGAGACGGCATCGTCCGAGTCGCGCCCCATCAGCGTCGGGAGATCGAATGCGACGGAGAGACCCGTCTGGCCGTGGGCGAGAAGGTACTTGTAACGCTCGTTCGTATCTTCGGGGGCGCCGAACCCGGCGAACTGGCGCATCGTCCAGAGCCTGCCGCGGTACATCGTCGGGTGAATGCCGCGCGTGTACGGATATTCTCCCGGGTATCCGATGTCGGAGAGGTAGTTGATCGCCGCCACGTCCTCCGGCGTATAGAGCGGCGCGATGGGCTCGCCGCTCACCGTCGTGAAGCGGACTCCCCTCCCGCCCCGTGCGGATGACCCCGTGCCCGGCCTGCTGTCGTTCATAACCTCCCCCTCACGGTGATGTTCGTCCCTTCACCTGCCCTGGTCCCGGAACGTAAGAACGGGATTTGCAGCCTCTTCTTCAAGACGTCCGGCCGAACCTCCGGTCCAGCTCCTCGATCGAGATCCTGAGTACGACGGGACGGCCGTGCGGACAGACGTACGGCATGCTCGTGGCAAAGAGCTGGTCGATGAGCGAACGCATCTCCGCCTCGTTGAGCGGATCCCCGGCCTTGATGGCCGATTTGCAGGAATACGATTTGGCGAGGTTGTCCCGGACGTGCGTCGGATCGTTCTGGCGGTATTCGCCGTACAACGCCAGCATTTCTTCGACGATCTTCCCCTCGCTCCCCGAATGCGTATCGGGGGGGACTCCCTCGATAAGGACCGTGTGCCTGCCGAACGGCTTGATGTCGAACCCGAGCATGTCGAAATCCGGGAGGAGCTCCTCAAGGAGCGCGTAGTCGGCGGCGGAGAGCTCCAGCGTGTACGGAAAGAGAAGCTGCTGCGTGCTCCTCAAGCTCGTGGCGAAACGGGCGAGGGCCTTTTCGTACAGGACGCGCTCGTGGGCGACGTGCTGGTCCACGATGAGGAGGCCGTTCTTGATCTGCGAGAGTATGTACTTGTTGTGGAGCTGCCAGATGAGCGTCGCCTGTCCCGGCTCGGGGCGTGCGATGTCGTGGGGCAGGAGCGGGCCCCCTTCCGGCAGGGGAGGCTCCCCGGTTCCCTCCATGCGCCCGGCGCCTGCGAGGAGCCGCGCGGCGAGGGTTCCCCCCTCGGCGACTCCCTGCGACGGCACGAACGGGAGAATCTCCCCGGTCTTCGTGTCGACGGGCCCGCGCTCGGGAAAACTCCAGAGCGAGCCCGTCCCTGTTCCGGGCCAGGAATGCTGGCGCTGCGTGAAGTGCGCCCCGACCGTTCCCGGCTCGATCCCCCCCTCCTGGATCGTCAGGGCCGGAACGCCGTCGGCGTTCGCGAGCGCGCGCCGGGTGAGCGAGGAGACGACCCTGTAGACCGACTGTTCGTCGTCGAATTTCGCCTCGAGCTTGGACGGGTGCACGTTGACGTCCACCCGGTGAGGGTCGACCTCGAGAAAGAGGAGGAAAAACGGAAACGTCCCCTTGTCTAGGAGGTGCTCGTAGGCGGAATAGACGGCGTGGTTGATCGTGCGGTTGACGATGAACCGTCCGTTGAGGAACACGTACTGGGCCTGGCGGCTCCGGAGGCCGAATGCCGGCTTGCCGATGAACCCGGTCACCGCGATCGTGTCGGTTTTTTCCTCGACGGCGATCAGCCCTTCGCACCGGCGCTCGCCCAGCACGTCGCCGAGCCGCTGCAGGAGGGGTGCCGGCTTCACGTTGAAGACCGTGTCGTCGTCGCTGATGAAGTGGATCGCGGTCCCGGGCCTGCTGATGGCGAAGTGCTGCACCTCCTCGTACACGTGGCGGAACTCCGTGGAGGCGCTCTTGAGGAATTTTCTCCGCGCCGGGACGTTGTAGAAGAGATTCTGCACGGTGAGCGTGGTCCCCGGTTCCCTCCCCTCCCGGGAGAGTGCCGGCGGTCCCCCGCCGTCGATCTTCACCACCGTGGCCGATTCGTCCTCGCGCCTCCTTGTCTTCATCGTGACGCGCGCGACGGCGGCGATGGAGGCCAGCGCCTCGCCCCGGAAACCGAACGACGTCACCGACTCGAGCTCTTCATACGAAGCGATCTTGCTCGTGGCGTGCCGGAGGAACGACGCCCGGGCGTCCTGTTCGTC
>DATJPH010000290.1:0-2553 GCA_035506475.1 Bacteroidota bacterium
GACCTGGTGCTCGTCACGCACGAGCATTTCGATCATTGCGACACGGCCGCGATTGCGGCGGTGCGGACCCCCGCCACGGTAGTACTCCTGACCGCGAAATGCGCGGCGATTGTCCGCGGCGGCACGGTGATGAAGAACGGGGACGTGAAAAAGGTGCTCGGCCTGACCGTGGAGGCGGTCCCCGCTTACAATCTCGAACACAAGCGGCCCGACGGGATTCCGTTCCATCCGAAGGGAGAAGGGAACGGGTATGTCGTCACGATCGGGCACACCCGGATCTACTTCGCCGGAGACACGGAGAACACGCCGGAGATGGAGGCCCTGAAGAACATCGATATTGCATTCCTGCCCATGAACCTGCCGTATACGATGACCCCCGAGATGGTGGCCGCGGCGGCAAAAGCGTTCAGGCCGAAGATTCTTTACCCGTATCACTACTCGCAAACCGACCCGCAGAAGCTCCTCGACCTGATGAAGGACGTGAAGGGTATCGACGTTCGCGTCCGCCCCATGCGCTGAGGCGGGGCCGGTTCAGAAGAGTTTCAGGAAGAGCCAATACACGGCGCCGTTGGCGATCGTGAGGGGGATACCCGCACGGGCGAATTCGAGGAAGGAGATCGTCCCTCCCCTGCGGCGCTCCGCCCCCTGGATGATGATGACGTTGCTGGCGGCCCCCAGGATCGTCAGGTTCCCCGCGATCGTGCTGCCAGCCGCGAGCGCCATGAGCGCTGCCTTCCCCCCGCCGGCATGGAGAAGCGCCGGCAGCAGGAGCGCAACCAGGGGGACGTTGGAGATGAACTGGCTCAGCACGATGCTCCCCCCGATGATCGCGCCGGGTGACCGGATATCGAAGTCCCACCGCCGAAGGAGGTCCTGGAAGAAGCCGGTGTCCCACACGCTCGCCATCAGGACGAACATCGCCGCAAAAAAGATGAGCGTATGCCAGTCGATGCGGCGGACGATGTGCCAGCGCCTGCGGCTCCCCGCGAGCACCGGCAGGCATGCGGCGAGCGCGATGTGCGTCAACCGGAGGAAGTCCCCGGCCCCCAGCCAGGCGGTGACGAGCTTCACGGCGACGAGCGCCAGGATGATCCGGAGCGACATCCGCGCGAGGCCCGCCAGCTCGTGGTCCCGGATGGGCTCCTGCGAATGCGTGAGGGGCTCGTCGTGGAAGTGTTCCCTGTAGAGCGCCCTGAGAATGAAGAACGCGATTCCTGCGTTGAGCGCGCTCGGAAGGAAGAGCGCGACGAAGAAAATGCCGAACGGGTCGGCGAGGCCGCCGTGGACGGCGATCAGGAGGTTCTGCGGGTTCCCGATGGGGCTGAACGTGCTCCCGATTGTTACGCCGAACGCGAGCGCAAGCAGGAGTGGCGTCGGTGCGATGCCGTGCTTGCGGGCCAGGAGCAGCATGACCGGCGTCCCCACCACCGCCAGCGTATCGTTCATCAGTACCGCCGAGAGGGCCCCGGCGCCGGCCAGCACCGTCAGGACGACCGCGTCCATGGAGCGCGCCCGACGGAACACGCCGTATGTCAGATAGGCGAGGTATCCGCTCTCCTCCATTGCCTCTCCCACAACGAACATCCCGAAGAGGAAAAGAATGACGTCGGCGTTCACGGCCGCGAGCGCCGCAGGGGGAGAGATGCTTCCCGTGGAGAGCACGACCACCGCCCCCCCGAGCATGATCTGCCAGATCTGGAGGCGGAAGCGCCCCACGCGCCGCACGCTGGTGAGCGCAAACACGGCGGCGAGCGTGATGACCGGGATATTCAAGTTGTCATTGCGAGCGTTTTTTGCGAAGCAATCTCCACCGCAAGGAAGAAAGATCCCGGCCGATCCGCAACTGCGAAGGTCGCCACGCCGCGCCGAGAACGGCGTGGTCCAAAGAGCGGACTTCGCTCGCGACGACAGAACGCGTCGATTGCTTCGCAGAGAGCGATCGCAATGACAGGCGGATTGCTTCGCAGAGAGCGCTCGCAATGGCAGGCGGGGTTGACTCAACCCCCCTGCGCGCCTATATTGACAGCCGGATTCACCTGCGGCTCATCGTTACACATCGGACCGTCTCGTGGGAATACTCTGGGCAGCTTTTGCGGTCGTTATCCTGCTGATGCTGGCGATTGACCTCGGCGTCTTCAACAGGAAGGCGCACGAGGTCGGGATGAAGGAGGCGCTCATCTGGAGCGTCGTCTGGACTGTGGTGGCGCTGCTGTTCAACCTGGCCGTGTTCCTCGATGCGGGGCGGGACCGGGGGCTTGAGTTCTTCACGGCCTACGTCATCGAACGGGCCCTGTCGTTCGACAACCTGTTCGTGTTTGTCATGATCTTCTCCTGGTTCGGCATCGCCCGCCGATTCCATCACCGGACCCTCTTCTGGGGGGTGGTGGGGGCACTGGTGACGCGCGCTGCCTTCATCGCGGCCGGGGCGGCACTCATCCAGCGGTTCGAGTGGATCCTCTATATTTTCGGCCTCATTCTTGTGTACAGCGGCTGGAAGATGCTGCGGGAGAAGGACGTCGAGGTGCACCCGGACAGGAACGTGGTCGTCCGCGG
>DATJPH010000291.1:0-8472 GCA_035506475.1 Bacteroidota bacterium
TCGCTCCGGACGATCCCGGCGCGGCTCAATACCGAAATCAAGGCGCTCGTGCAGAGGGAATTGATGGCGCAGGAAGGCCTGCGGCGCGGACTCGATACGCTCCCCGACGTCAGGCGTCAGCTCGCCATGTGGAGGGACTCGTTTCTCGCCGCCAGGGAGAGGGAGGCCTTGCGGAGGTCCGTCACCGTCTCCGATGCGGATGTCTGGGCATACCTCAAATCGGAGGATTCATCCGTTGCGGTTCCCCGGGTGCAGGTCCGGGAGCTGCTCACAAAGACATTTGAGCAGATGCAGGGGGCGATGGACGACATGGACAGGGGGATGTCGTTTGCCGATGCCGTGAAGAAATGGTCCGTCGATCCGTCCGCCCGGGACCGGGGGGGGCTCTCCGGGTATTTTCCGGTGAATGCGCGGCCCCCGCTCGGGAGCATCGCCTCGCAGTTGAAGATCGGCGAACGGTACGGACCCGTCGGCGTTCCGGAAGGAGTGCTCTTCGTCGAGCTGGAGGGGAGGAAGCAGGTCCCCCCGGGCCGCGATACGGCGCTGGCGCAGAAGTTCGCGCGGGCGAAGGAGGAGGTCCGCGCAATGAAAGGGCGGCGCGCCGTCACGCTCCGGCTGGCGCTCCTGGCGAAGGAAAAAGGAGTCGACGTGTATACCGACAGGTTGAAACTGGTGAGTGTCTCCCGCGTGCCGATGATGACGTTTCGGATCCTGGGATTCGGGGGGAGGATGCTCGCCGTGCCGTTCGTCGTCCCGGAGCTCGACTGGCTTGACGTGAACCAGGACGGGTCGCGTATTCAGCCCTGAACGCGGGGCGGTGGCTCCTACGGGCCTTTCAGCTTTGACAGGAGATCTGCCGCCGGCCTGTACGTGGAATCGAGTCCGACGAGCTTCCGCAGCTCCAGGGCTGCGCTGTCGCGGAAATTCGCCCTGAGGTAGGCAAGCGCGAGGAGGTACCCGTTTTCCAGCCGTTCATGCGTCCCCTGCGGGAACGCCGTAATCCCTTCGTACTGCCTCACCGCTTCCGGCGCGTGCCCGGTCTGCAGGTAGTAGTCTCCGAGAGCCCTGCATGCCAGTATCGTCGGTTTGACCGCCTGGGACCGGATCAACGTACGGACCATCGCCGGGTATTCCCCGCCGAGAAGGTAGAGATGTGCCAGAGAAAGGTACGGCTCGATATCCAGCGGCATCTGGCTCATCAGCACTCTCTGCTCCCGCGCCACGCCTGCCCAATCCGCACGCCGCTGGTAGTACGCCGCGGCTTCGCGGTGTGCCCGTGAGACGTCCCACACCTCCCTTGTGACCATCTCGGCAATCTGCCCCAGCGTGTCCGTCGGCGCGATGGCGCGCACCACGGGGACCTTCTGCGCGGTGAACGGCCAGCCGGACGTGAGGATTTCCGTCCTTCGCCTGGCGATGATTTCATCGAGCGCCGAGACGCTCCGTTCGCTCCAGAGCTCGCGGTCGGAGACCGTGTCCTGAGCCTCCCACTCCTGTGCCGATGCCATCAGCGCGTGACGCCGCATCTCCTCCGCGTACCCCTTTCCCATCAGGTAGGCCCCGAGTGAGTTCGGGTGGAGGTGCTCCATGATGAGTGAATTCCCGATCAACGAATCGGGGGAGTACTCCCGGAACAGGCGCTCCATGTCCACGACGAAGACCTCCCGCCCGTCGTCCATCAGGCGGATCGCCTCGTTTAAATCGGAGCTCGTCCGGAACCGGAGCTGGTCGCAGTCGCGGGCCATGACATATTCGTGCCGCGCGGAGGATTTGTCGCCGAGCGAGTCAAGGCACCGCGCGGCGATGTAGTGTGCATCGGCCCTGAGCGAATCGATCGCCAGCGCGGCCCGGGACGTCGCAAGCGCTGAATCGAGCGCGCCGGCCAGACGCTGGTGTGCGGCGAGCGCGAGAAGGGCGGCGATTCTCGCCCGTTCCTCCGGCGGCTTCTCCTCGGAGTTCCCGGGGACGAACGGCGGCTGGTCCCGGAGATTCGAGACCTGTGTCCCGAGGATCAACGGGACGCCCTTCGCCTGGCAGAGCGATTTCAACGCCGCGAGGTTCTCCTCGAATATTGCAAGGGCGCTCCGGTAGGTTGCGCTCCCGTACCTGATGTAGTTCCCGTATGACATCTTCTCCATCATCGTGCTGCGGGAGGGAACCGCGGGAGGTGCGCTGAAAAGCCCGCTGGCCCGGCCGTACAGGTCGCGGAGGAGGAGGAACGTGCGGAAATGGATGAGCCGGAGGTAGGCTTCGGTGAGCCACCGCGCGTGGCCCGGCGATTCGTTGGAGGATATCCCCAGGGCGCCGTAGAATTCGTTGTGCCCGTCGTACACGATGATCAGGTCCGGCTCATAGTCGACGACGTCGCGGGCCATGTCGAGGACGGTGAAGCTGTTGGTGGCGGTCATCCCCAGGTTGATGACGTCGATCGACTTCTCGGGAAAGACGCGCTGCAGGCGTTCGCGGAGGAACGTCGAAAACGAGGCGTTGTACCAGTAGGGATATCCCACCGTCGTGGAGCCGCCAAGGCAGAACACGCGGTACGTCCCGGGGGGTTTCGGGACGAGGAAATCATCCACAGACGTTGTAGGATTGAAATCCATGTTCGCAAAATACCGGCGCCGGACGTCCGGATTCATGACGTGATACGTTCGCCCGTCGACGACCTCTGTCGTGAAGAGCGACAGATCGGGCCCGTAATGCACAAGGCGCAGGACGAGCTCGAAAGCGCACACGAGCACGAGAGGGAAGGCGAGCGTGATCAGCATGAACGCGCGGCGCCTGGCGGCGGAAATCGGTACGGGCGGTTCCTGCTTTCTGTGCGGGGGCATCGGGACGGGTTTCAGTTGAGATTCAATATAAAATCTCCCCGTGAGGAATCAAAACGGAGAATCATCTTCCATGGAACATCTGTTTTCCCCCGGAGCGGAGTATGCATGCTCAATGTCTCCGTTGCTTTTTCCTCGCTGATTCAGTATTATTTATCAACCAGCCTCGTTCTCACTCCCCGGATCCTCTGTTGAAGAATGTTGTTCGTGAAATGACACTCATCGCAGCAATTTCCCTTGCAGGCGGCGCGAGCGCAATGCCGGCGGCGGCGCAGGTACGGTCGTTCGCCCCCGCCTGGGTGCAGGACGCAGTCTTCTATCAGATTTTTCCGGAGCGCTTCTGCAACGGGGACACCTCGAACGATCCGCCGGGGACCGAGCCGTGGGGGGGGAAACCCACCACGAGGAATTTCTTCGGCGGGGATTTGCGGGGGATCATCAGCCGGCTTGACTACATCGCTTCGCTCGGGGTCAACGCGATCTATCTCAACCCGGTGTTCGCCTCCGGGAGCAATCACAAGTACAACACGCGCGACTACCTCCGGATCGACCCCGCCTTCGGTGATGAGGCCACGTTCCGGGAACTCGTCGATTCCGCTCACGCGCGGGGGATACGCGTCATTCTCGACGGGGTGTTCAACCATACCGGCACCGATTTCTTCGCCTTTGCTGACCTGAAAAAAAACGGGGCGCGATCGCGCTACGCGGGGTGGTACAACGTCCACAGCTTCCCTGTCGGGCCTGTGAGCAAGCCGAATTACGACTGCTGGTGGGGGTTCGGGAGCCTCCCGAAGCTCATGACAGGCAATCCGGCGGTGCGCCAGTACCTGTTCGACGTGACGCGCCACTGGCTTGCCGCGGGGATCGACGGCTGGCGGCTCGACGTGCCGAACGAGATCCCCCACCCGTTCTGGATCGAGTGGCGGAAGCTTGTCAAATCAATAAACCCCGATGCCTATATCCTGGGTGAGATATGGGATGACGGCAGCCCCTGGCTCGGGGGGGATCAGTTCGATGCCGTGATGAACTACCCGTTCCGCTCGGCCTGTGTCGACTTCTTTGCAAGCGGGAAAACGAGCGTCTCCCACTTCGATGCTGCACTTGACGGCCAGAGGGAGGCATACGGCCCCGGCGTGATGTTCAGCATGTTCAATCTTCTCGGGAGCCACGACACCGAGCGTTTTCTCACGCTCTGCCGCGCCGACACAGCACTCTGGAGGCTCGCCCTTCTCTTCCAGATGACGTATCCGGGGGCGCCGTCACTCTATTATGGAGACGAGGTGGGGATGACCGGGGGAAAAGACCCGGAATGCCGGGGGACGATGGTCTGGGACAGTGCACAGCAGGACGGGGAGATGCTCCGCTTTACGCGCGACGCGATCGCGCTCCGCAGGAACCACAGCGTCCTCCGGAGCGGGAGATTTGCCGCGCTCGTCAGGGAGGATGAGTCGCGCGTCTACGCTTTTCTGCGGGAGGATCCCTCTTCGGCCGCCGTCGTTCTCCTGAACCGCGGCGTCAGGGAAGCCCGCGTTGTGCTCCCACGGGGTCACATGCCGGGCGTTCGTGCATGGAATCAGATCTGGCCCGGTGAAGCCAGGTCGTATCCCCCGCAGGGGGATTCACTTATCGTGAGGATCCCGGCACTCGCCGGTGTCGTCCTTGAAGGAGAGAAATAGCGTGAGAAGATACCCGCTGATTGCCGTCATGATCGCCGTCTCCGCCGGCGCCGCCATCGCGCAGGACAGCATCGACGTGACGTTCCGTTACACGAACCTTACGGCCTCGGCCGTCAACCTTGTCGGCGACTTTGAGGGGTGGAGCAATTCCAATCCCGCCTACGCGATGGCAAATATCGGAGGCCTCTGGGTGAAGACGGCACGTCTCCCTGTCGGGGGGATCCCGACGGGGACGCTCCACGGGTCGTGGCAGTACAAGTTCTACCCCGCGGGGACCGCCGGCGCATGGCCGGCCGATCCGCTCAACCCGCACCAGAACGCCGCCGACCAAGGCAACTCGTTTATCTGGGCGAAGGATCCCGCCATCTACCTCCTCCTCCCCAATCAGCTCCTCCCCGTGCAGACGACGGCCACACCGACCCTCTCGTCGTACATATTTCCGAAAGTCGGAACCACGGTCGATACGTCGAGTATAAGGCTGATCGTCGACGGGACCGCGATCGGAGGGCTTGGCCCGAATTTCGATCCGGTGGCTCACAAATTGTCGTACACGCTCCAGACGCCGCTGGCAAACGGGATGCATACGCTGATCATCCAGGCGTCCAGCCTGGCCGGCGGGTCCAACGGCGATACCGTCACATTCCGCACGCAGAGCGGTTTCGTGCAGATCTCGAACCCGGGGGGATATGCCACGCTGACGACTCAGAGGACGCTTTACGGCCTTGTGCAGGGGATGTCGGTCACGCAGGTCAGCATTGTGCGGAACAACGCCGATACGACGACCGCGACCGTTTCCGCCGGGAAATTTACGGCCGTCGTCCCGCTTGCCGAAGGGGTGAACACATTCCGGGCTCTTGCCGATTCCTCCGGCACGCAGGTCTCTTCCACGCCGGTCTCATTTACGCGGATCGTCAACCACAGGCCGAACGCCCTTATTTCTTTCCATGACAACGGGTCGATCGATCTGCAGGCGACGGGGAGCACCTCTCCGGACTCGGGGCGGGCGCTCAGGTTCATCTGGGGTGAGGACCCGTCGAATCCCTCCGTCATCGGGGGGATCAACGGCAATACCTCTCCCGTGATCACGGTGGCCCGCCCTTCTGTCCAGGGAGAGTATTACTTCTCGCTCGTGGCGACAGACACGAGCGGGAACAGCGATACGACGCGCAACTATTTCACGCTCTACGCGACGCCGCCGATCGGGCTCACGACGGTGGCCAGCGTCCCCCGCTGGGTGAGGGAGGGGCGGATGTACACGATGTTCTTCAAGATGCATACCGCGGCGGGAACGATCAACGCTGCGCTCCCTGACCTCCACAGGATCGCTTCGATGGGATACAACATACTCTGGATACTCCCGGTGATGAAGAACCGGGACCCGATCAACAACGGCCCCGGACCGGGATACAACATTACCGATTTCTACACCGTCGCGCCGGAGTACGGGACGAACCAGGATATGGCGAATTTCGTCGCCCAGGCCCACGCGCTCGGGATGAAGGTGATACTGGACGTCACGCCGAACCACACAAGCTCTTCACACCCGTTCGTGCTGGACGCCCGTTCGTACAGGGAAGCCTCCCGGTACTGGACATACTACCAGCACGCGGTCCTCGGACAGGGGAATCTCTCCCAGTCCGTGACATCCGACGGGTTCGTCTATTATAATGGGTTCAGCGACGCGCTCCTGAACTACAACTGGGCCGACCCGGACGCCCGGGCCTACATGATCGACGTGTACAGGTATTGGATACAGGCCATCGGTGTGGACGGGTACAGGTTCGACGTCTACTGGGGACCGCACTCCAGGGCGAACCTCGGGGCCGGCGGTGAAGGGGAGATGGGTGTTCCGGTCAGGGCCGCCCTGAAACACATACGCCCCGACATCGCGCTCCTTGGCGAGACAGCGGGTACGGGGACGGGGACCGAAGTAAACTACGCGGATCAGGGGGGCGGCCTCGACGAGGCGTATGACTGGAATCTGATGGGGACGGTGGAATCGAACATCTGGGGGCAGACTCCCGGAAACCGGGTGAACACGCTTGACGCAAGCCTCAGGAACGGAGCGGCCGGTCCCGGGATGGGGTATGTCCCCGGGCAGAATTCATTCTTCCTCCGGTTCCTTGAAAACCAGGATCAGGACAGGATCGCGTACCTGTACGGCGCGGGGGCGCCCGATGCGGCAACCGCGCGCGCGCGGACGATGCCCGTGGCCACCGCGGTAAATCTTGCGGTCGGGCTTCCCGAGGTGTATGCCGGACAGGAAATCGGCCGCGGACCGGGGATTGCCGACTTTGACGTCCGGCGCCGGGGGGTCCTCGACTTCACTGATCCCGCCGGGCTTATCCTGATGCCCCATTATCAGAAACTCGCACAGATCAAGAAACAGTATCCCTGCTTCTCCACGCAGACGATGGTCCGCGTGGGGACCGACGTCTCCGGCGTCTACGCCTATTCCCGCCCGTACGCGGGATTGAACGCACTTGTCGTGACCAATATCGACGAAGTGCCGCACACCGCGAACGTGATCATGTTTTCGGCCGCCGTCCCGGCCCAGTTTGTCGGCCTCTCCGACGGTACGCCGTATGTCGCGACCGACCTGTACAACAATAATGCGACGCGGCAGGTCCTGTTCACGGGAGGGGTCGATACGCTGAATGTCTCGCTCCCGGCGTACGGATCCGCCGTCTATGTCATCGACAATGTCGCCCACACGCTCGTCCTCCCGTCTCTGACATCGATCGCGCAGGGGGGGACGCCCGGCGTGCCGCGGCACTTCGCTCTTGAGCAGAATTACCCGAACCCGTTCAACCCGGCCACGACGATTACATACGAGATCCGCACGGCGGGTGAGGTGACGCTGAAGGTGTACGACCTCCTTGGCCGCGAAGTGGCGACGCTCGCCAACGGCTACCAGAGTGCGGGGACATATACCGCGTCGTTCGATGCGTCAAGGCTCTCGAGCGGCGTCTACTTCTACAGGCTGCAGTCGGGTTCGTTCGTGAACACGAAGAAGATGGTGCTGGCCAAGTGATTTCTCTATGAGAATCCCCACCGGGCGCGATACAGGCAAAAGATCAGGTGCCTGGCGATTGTGGAGCCTTGCGGCGGCGCTTATTGCGGCCTCCTCGATTCCCGTGCACGCCTGGGCACAACCCCGTGCAAATCCCGGGGACCTCTACGGAAAGTCCCCCGGCTCCGCACCCGTGTACCTGAACATCATCTGGCACCAGCATCAGCCTCTCTATGTGAATCCCGGGCTCGACCAGCTCTCCGGCCCCTGGGTCCGCACGCATGCGACGAAAGACTATTACGACATGGCGGCGGTGCTGAAGGATTATCCGGCCGTTCACTGCACGATCAACCTCACCTCGACGCTCGTCTTCCAGCTGCGGGAGTACTACCTCGCCCGGCTCGGACCCTTCATCGATCTGAAGACGGGAAAGATGGATGTCGGCGGTTTCCTTGCGCGGTGGAAGGGAAAAACCGACCCCTGGATCGACCTCGCCCTGAAGGATGCGTCGACGTTTGACGCGCGCGACATGGACTGCCTCTGCAGGAATCCGTGGAACGCGTTCAGCGTGTCGGACGTCCAGATCGCCCGGTTTCCTGAGTACCTGGCGCTCCGCAGGAGGGTGCCTCCGGGGGGCGGGTCCGACAGCCTTTTCTCGGCCCGGGAGCGCCGCGAGATAATATTCTGGTTCTACCTCGCCGAATTTGACCCCGATTTCCTGCGCGGGCCCGTCCCTCTTCCGGACGGGACCGTCTGCGACCTGAGCACCTACGTCACGTTCAGGCCGGACTCGACGTTCGTGCTCAGGAGGGAGATCACGCAGGACGATTGCACGAGGATGGTCGTCGAGGCGTACAGGGTGATGGCCAACGTCATTCCCGTCCACCGCTCGCTCTCGACGCATGGGGGCACGGGGCAGGTCGAGTTGATCACGACGCCGTACACGCATCCGATA
>DATJPH010000292.1:0-4637 GCA_035506475.1 Bacteroidota bacterium
CCACTGAGGTACGCCGGGCAGGTTAGTTGCCGGATGGAACGTAGGGGATGGAAATTCTGTATGCATCTTCAAACCCTCTGAAATCACTCCGGATCATCCTCACCGTAAGATCAAGCCCCTGCGGCCCGATCCGACACTGCAGGTAATGGAACATACGCGTCTCCGACTTCCCAGGAAAGAGATCCACAAATCGCCTCTCGCTCCCCGTGAGAAGCGGCTGCTGGAGCCCCCCGCCCCCCCCGATCACAAGGAAGTCCTTCCCCCCTTCACGAAAATGCTCGAACGCGTGACAGTGGCCGCTCAGGAAGAGACGGCATTTCGGGTACCGGAGGAAGAGGGGGACGAACGCATCCCTCACTTCCCTGGACGGCGAGACGATCGTGCTGTTCGTGTAGGGGGGGTGATGACAGCAGAGTATCACGCCGCGCACAGTCGTGTCCGTTTCGAACGACGAGAGCGTGCTGTCCAGCCACGCAACCTGTGCCGACCGCTCAGGTTCTGTCAGGTGGTCGAAGTTCGAGTTGAGAAGAACCACCCGGAGAGGCCCGGCAGGAACCGCATAGCCGGTTTTCCGGTACCAGGGGAACCTGTCGTAGAACTGTTCGATCCCGTACGAGGGGAATATCATCAATTCGTGGTTCCCCAGCGTGGGGAAGACGGGGATATGCGCGGCAGCGGCACGCGCAAGAAACCTGTCTGTGGACTTCCATGCGGGCGCGTAGAGCCCGAGGGCGGTCATATCGCCCAGGTGGAATATCCCGTTGGGGCTGTCGGCAACGAGTGCGCGATAGATCAATTCCGTAGCGCCCTCGTTGTTGTTCGGGGAGAGCCTTATTTCCTCGAAAATGATCGGGCCCTGCGTGTCGCTCACGAATGAGATGAGCGTATCTCCGGCAACCGACGGGACCTGCGGTGATCCCGACAGGCCGCTCCCTCCTCCATCCCCCGGCACAGAGGGGAGAAGAGCGCCGAACAAGAGGAAGAGATGAAGAGCAATCTGCCGGATCATATCGGTGGAAATCGAGTTCAGGAATTCCTACATTCCCCTCAACGGGCCAACGACAAAACGGGCGTTCTGCGTACTCACATACCGGAGTCCATCATGAAGACTCTCTTGCCAGTCACATTGCTCATCTTCACACTCTCGACTGCGCTGGGGCAGGGAAACACCCCCGCCACCCGGACCGTACCGGCGAAAGTGGAAATCCCGCGGGAACATCTCGCGTTCCTCGTCGGGACATTTACAACGGAAATGCATATCCTCCCCGGCCGCATCATCAAGACGGAATCCGTGGGGAAGGGGATAACAACGATCTCCTGGACTCTTGATTCGATGTTCCTGTTCATCGATGAAAAGAGCCAGAATTCCGCGCTGGGATCCTATAAAGCAATGGGATTTCTCGGCTTCGATCCCCGCGAACAGCAATACGTGCTTTCCATGTACAACAATTTCGGCGACGAGCCAGTGTACCGCGGCACGTTTTCGGGGGACACGCTCGTCCTGGCCGCAAAGATCCCGGGACGCGGCAAGCCTTTCGACCAGCAGGTGCGCTGGTACACCGCGGGAGGCGACCTGCACCTGGACGCCCTCAACGACACAGGGGAGGGGTACCTCCGGGTCATGAGGGAGGTTCTTACACCCGCCAGGGAAGGGAAGTAGATCCGGCCCGGAAGGCCCGGGGTTCATTCTCCGGGCCTTATCCGTTCAAGGTCATCGACCAGCCCCTTCAGCGGCTCAACCCACTCTTTCCTGAAGTTCGCCAGGTCTTCGAGCTGGGTGTTCCCTTTGAGCATCTCCAGGAGGCTGAGATTCATCTTCAGTTCGATACGCGCCTGCCTGAGGAATTCCGGCCCCCGATCTCCGAGAGCGGAGACGTTTATTTCGCGCGGGTTGAGCATCTTTTCCCGCAGTGTACGGACGTTCAGGCATTCAAGAATCTCAACCGTTGATACTTTTTGGCCTGGCAACGACGCTCCAGGTGCCCTGCAGTTCCGTCAATCCCCGGTCGGCTCTATGGCGCTCGTCTCCACCATGAGCATGACGGTCTTCCCGGGCGCCCGTGTCCTGTGCGTGATCCCCTTTGGCACCGTCACGCCCTGGCCGGGACCGAGTTCGATCGAGCGTCCCTCGAGGTCGACGTAAAGCTTCCCTTCAAGCACGAAGAAGAATTCGTCGTCGTTGTCATGCTTGTGCCAGTGGTATTCCCCCTGGACGATGCCGACCCTGACGACGCTGCCGTTGACCTTCGTGAGCGTCTCGTTATACCACCTGTCCTTCACCTGTTTCACGATCGCCGGAATGTCGATCACTTCCAGGTGCCTGAACCGGACGTCGAGCTTCGTGACATAGGGATACTCCTTCCCCATCGCCATCCCTCCTTCCCGTTACGTGCACAGTGGTGGTCTCAGTAATTCGGCAGGTACTTCGTCAGCTCCCAGGGAGTCACTTCCAGGCGGTAGTCCTCCCACTCAAGGCGCTTGGCGCTGATGAAGCGCTCGCAGATGTGCGCACCGAGCGATTCCCGGACGACAGCGTCCTTCTCGAGCTCCTCGATGGCGTCGGAGAGCGATCCGGGGAGAACGTTCAATCCGGATTTCCCCTGCGGGGCCATGGCGACGTACACGTTTTCCTCCATCGCCTCGGGCACCTCGAGCTGACGGCGTATCCCGTCCAGGCCCGCGCCGAGCATCACGGCGAAGGCGAGGTACGGATTGCAGCTCGGATCCGGACAGCGGAGCTCGATGCGGGTCGACTCGGGCGTGTGGGCGCGGGGAATCCTGATGAGCGCCGAGCGGTTGATCCTCCCCCACGTCACGTGGACCGGGGCTTCGTACCCGCCCAGCCTTTTGTAGGAGTTCACAAGCGGGGCAAGCACGGCGCACATCCCCGGCGCGTGGGCGAGCTGACCGGCGATGAAATGCTTGGCCGTTTTTGAAAGCCCGTGCGGATCGCCCGGATCGCTGAACGCGTTTGTGCCGTTCGCCTTATAGCTGAGTCCCTGGTGCACATGCATGCCGCTCCCGCTGATCCCCCGGATCGGCTTCGGCATGAACGTGGCATAGAGTCCCTTCTGCTGCGCCAGGATCTTCATCACGACGCGGAAGGCGACCGTCGAGTCGGCGGTCTTCATCGCGTCGGCATAGCGGAGGTCGACCTCGTGCTGGCCCGTGGCGACCTCGTGGTGCATTGCCTCGGCTTCGATGCCGATCGCGGAGAGCGTGTCGGCGACGAGCCGCCAGAGCCCGGTGGCGACCATGTCGGTGGGCTGGTCGAAATAGCCGGCGCTGTCCTGCGGCTTCGGCGGCGCGAGCTCTCCCCCTTCGCCCGGCTTCAGGAGGAAGAATTCCATCTCCGGGCCGGTGTTGTAGACAAACCCCATCGATGCGGCCACGCCGAGCATGCGCGTCAGGACGGCTCTCGGATCGCCGACAAAGGGCTGGCCGTCGGGGGTGTAGATGTTGCATATGAGCCGCGCGGTGACGTCGTTGCCGGTCAGCCAGGGGAGGATCGCGAACGTGGAGGTGTCCGGGACGAGGTACATGTCGTTTTCGGCGGTCCGCGCGAATCCCTCGATCGACGAACCATCGAACCAGATACCGTGGTTGAGCGTCCCGGCCAGCTCTTTCGTCGGGATCGTGACGTTCTTGACCGCGCCGCCGACGTCGGTGAACTGGAGATCGACGAACCGGACGTTGTGTGCCTGGACCAGAGCGAGAAGCTCTTCCGCGGAGAGATTGGGGGATTTCGATTTGGTCATTTGTGCAGTGCCTGAAGGGCGAATGCGAGTGCGATGATCGCCAGGAGGAGGAGTATCGCCATTCCTGCCGGGACAAGTTTCGGCGAACGCCAGAACCCTCGAGCGGCGGCGGGTGCGGCGGTTTCTTCCAGGATCGCGGTGTCCACCCCGTCCAGGTTGTCCAGGTCATGGATCAGGGCGTGCATGTCGGCGTACCGTTCGTCCGGGTCACGCCGGAGACACCGGGCAACAACGGCCGCGATCTGCGGCGAGACTCCCGGCTTCAGCTTATCAAGCCGCGGGATCCCCCCCTTGAGGTGCTGGGCCATCACCGCGAGATGGTTGTCGCCCGAGAACGGAGGGCTCCCGGTGAGGAGTTCAAAGAGTATGACCCCGAGCGCGTAGAGGTCGGTCCGTTTGTCGCCGCGATGCCCCTCGATCTGCTCCGGCGCCATGTAGTCCGGGGTCCCCGCCGTGCTGCTCAGGTTCGCATACGTCACGCGGTGCGATCCCTTCGTAAGGGCAAGGCCGAAATCCAGGATCACGGGCTGACCGTCCGCGCTGATGAGTATGTTCTCCGGCTTGACGTCCCTGTGTATGATGTCGTGATCGTGGCAGTGCGCCAGCCCGTCGGCGATTTTCCGCGCCAGGCTCACCGCGGCGGCCGGGTCGAGCGGAGCGTCGCGCTTGACGAGCTCGCGCATCGATTCTCCCCCGACAAGCTCGGTGACGAGATAGGGGGTGTTGTTAAAACGCCCCGAACCGAGGCCTTTCTGAATCGCCGGGTGATTGAGCGTCCGCATCACCTCGAGCTCTCTCTGAAACCGCTCGTACTGGGCCGGGTCGCCGATGATCGACTTGTCCGGTATCTTGAGCGCCACCTCCTGGCCGGTCAGAAGA
>DATJPH010000293.1:0-7509 GCA_035506475.1 Bacteroidota bacterium
CGGGCAGTTCAACATGCTCTACGTCTTCGGTCTCGGGGAGGCTGCCATCTCTATCAGCTCCGATTCCTCCCAGGGAGCGACGCTGGCACACACGATCCACAGGGTCGGGGCGGTCACCACAGGGCTGGCGCAGGTGAAGCGGGGGGACGTGATCGGACTCCGGGGACCGTTCGGCGGGAGCTGGCCGATCACCGCGGCAAGAGGGAAGGACGTCTGCATCGTGGCGGGGGGGATCGGCCTTGCGCCCCTGCGGCCCGTCATGTACGCCATGCTCCGTGAGCGGACGGCGTTCGAGCGGATCATCCTCCTGTACGGTGCCCGCAGCCCGCTCGACCTGCTCTACCGGGTCGAGCTCGAGGAATGGGCCAAGGAGCATAACGTCGAGGTGCTCGTCACAGTGGACCGGGGCGACTCCTCCTGGAAGGGGTATATCGGGGTCGTCACGACCCTCTTCTCCTACATCAAGCTCGATGCGCGCGCCACCGTGGGCTACGTGTGCGGTCCCGAGACGATGATGAAATACACGATCGACGAGATGGAGCGCCGGGGTCTTGCCGAGGACCAGATCTACCTCTCGATGGAGAGGAACATGAAATGCGCCGTCGGGTTCTGCGGGCACTGCCAGTACGGGCCCGAATTCATCTGCAAGGACGGGCCGGTGTTCCCCCTGCCGCGCATCCGCCACCTGCTCGACAAGAAGGAGCTTTGACACATGCCCCCGAAGAAACCGAAAATCGCTGTCTTCAAATTCGCATCGTGCGATGGTTGCCAGCTTTCCCTCCTTGACGCGGAAGATGAGCTCCTGCTTGTTGCGGGGGCCGTCGACATCGCCAACTTCCCGGAAGCCAGCCGCCGCGTCGTCAGCGGCCCGTACGACGTCGGGCTTGTCGAGGGGAGCATCACCACCCCCCACGACGTGGAGCGGGTGCGCGAGATACGGAAAGCGTGCCGCGTCCTGATCGCCATCGGCGCCTGCGCTACCTCGGGGGGGATCCAGGCCCTCAGGAACTGGAAGGACGTCAAGGAGTTCACGCGCACCGTCTATGCCTCACCCGAGTATATCTCCACGCTCGACCGCTCGATGCCCGTCGGTTCGTACGTGCACGTTGATTTCGAGCTGAGGGGGTGCCCGATCAACAAGGGACAGCTCCTGGAGGTCCTCAACGCGTACCTGAACAAGAGGAAGCCGACGATCCCGACGTACAGCGTCTGCATGGAGTGCAAACTGCGGGGGAGCGTCTGCGTCATGGTCGCCCGCGGGACACCCTGCCTCGGTCCGGCCACGCAGGCGGGATGCGGGGCGATCTGCCCCACGTTCGACAGGGGCTGCTACGGCTGTTTCGGCCCGATGGAAAACCCGAACACCGGCGCGCTCGCCGCGCATTTCGAGGAACTCGGTGAAACCCGGCAGGATATCATGCTCGCCTTCCGCGGATTCAATGCTTACGCTGAAGCCTTCAGGAAAGAGAGCGACGCCCATGAATAACAGGGTCATACGTGTCGACCAGCTTGCACGCGTCGAAGGGGAGGGCTCGCTTATCGTCAAGGTGAGCGACGGCAAGGTCGCCGACGTCAAATTCAAGATCTATGAACCCCCGCGTTTTTTTGAGGCGTTTCTCCGGGGGCGGAAATTCACGGAGGCCCCGGACATCACCGCGAGGATCTGCGGCATCTGCCCGGTGGCCTACCAGATGAGCTCCGTGCTCGCCATGGAAGACGCGATGGGCCTGACGGTGGACGAGCAGATCCGCCAGCTCCGCCGGCTCCTCTACTGCGGGGAGTGGATCGAGAGCCACGTCCTCCACATGTACATGCTCCATGCCCCGGATTTCCTGGGGTATGAGGACGCGCTCCTGCTCGCCAGGGATAAGCCCGAGCTCGTGGCCCGGGCGCTCAAGATGAAGAAGATCGGCAACGACGTGATGAACATCGTCGGCGGGAGGGAGATCCACCCCGTCAACGTCCGCGTCGGCGGGTTCTACCGCGTCCCGCGGAAGGACGAACTTGAGCCGCTCATCGAGCGGCTCCAGTGGGGCCTCGACCAGGCGATCGACACGGCGAAGATCGTCTCGACGTTCGACTTCCCCGACTTCGAGACCGACTATGAATTCGTCTCGCTCCGCCATCCCGGGGAATACCCCCTGATGGGGGGGAGGATCGTGACCTCGAGCGGTCTCGACATCAGCATCCGGGAATACGAGTTCCATTTCGAAGAGCGGCATGTCCCCCATTCCAACGCGCTCCACGGGCTCGAGCGGGGACACGGCCGCTACGCGGTGGGACCGCTGGCACGGTTCAACCTGAATTTCGACCGTCTTTCGCCCCTGGCCCGCCAGGTGGCCTCCGACGTGAAGATCGGACCGGTCGTCAGGAACCCGTTCAAGAGCATCATCGTACGGGCGATCGAGACGGTGTATGCCTATGAAGAGTCGCTCCGGATCATACGCGCCTACGAGCCCCCGGAGTTCCCCTGCCACCCGGTCACTCTCTCGGCGGGGATCGGCTGCGGCGCAAGCGAGGCCCCCCGCGGGATGCTCTATCACCGGTACAGGGTGGCCGACGACGGGCTTATCCGGGACGCCAAGATTGTTCCCCCGACGGCGCAGAACCAGCCGACAATTGAGGAGGACGTCCGCCTCTTTGTGACAAAATTCGCCGGCCTTCCGCGTGAGGAGCTCACCTGGAAGTGCGAACAGGCGGTGAGGAACTACGATCCGTGTATCTCGTGCGCCACGCACTTCGTGGACCTGGTCATCGAGTGAACGAGCCGGCAGGACAGACCCTCCTTGTGGGGGTCGGGAACGAATTCCGCAACGATGACGCTCTGGGGGTCCTTGTCGCGCGGGAAATCCGCCGCCGGAACCTCCCGGGGGTCACCGTTGTGGAACGTTCCGGTGAGGGTACGGCGTTAATGGATACATGGGCCGGCGCGGATTCGGTGATCATCGTCGATGCCATCGTCTCGGGGAAGGCCCCCGGCGTGATTCACCGGCTTGAGGCCGGGCACGACGAGATTCCCCGAGGATTCTTCCACTACTCCAGCCATGCCTTTGGCGTGGCGGAGGCCGTTGCGATGGCAAGAGAGCTCAACCTCCTCCCCCCCCGCGTCATCATCTACGGCATCGAGGGGAAGGAATTCGGCGAGGGGGTGGGACTCTCCGACCAGGTCGTAAAGAACATCCCGCACCTGATCGCGATGATCGAAGAAGACCTCCACGCATTTCATCCCGCATAAGCGGCCCGCATCTGCACGGTCCGGATCCCCGGACGGTATCCCTGACGACATGAAGGAGGAACGCCGTGGAGCGACAGGAAGCCCTCGCCCTGCTGTTTGAGTATACGAAGACCGACAGTCTTCGCAAGCACGCGCTGGCGGTCGAAGCGGCCGTCAGAGCTTACGCCGCGCAAAAGGGGGCCGATGCGGACCTCTGGGGGATCACGGGGCTCCTGCACGATTTCGACTACGAGATGTATCCCTCGTACCCGGACCATCCGACGAAAGGCTCTGCGATACTGGAATCACAGGGGTACCCCCCGGAGATGCGCAGGGCGATACTCGGTCACGTCCCGGCCATGAACGTCCCGCGGGACACGGACCTTGCGAAGGTCCTCTTTGCCTGCGACGAGCTGTGCGGGTTCATCGTGGCATGCGCCATGATCCGCCCCAGCAAGCTGACGGACCTGGGGGCCTCCTCTGTGAGGAAAAAACTGAAGGACAAGGCGTTCGCGCGCGCGGTGAGCAGGGAGGATATCTATAAAGGGGCGGAGGAACTCGGTGTGAACCTTGACGAGCACATCGCGTTCGTCGTCAACGCGCTGAAGACCGTCGCAGGAGATCTGGGCCTGGCCTGAGCCGCCGGCCTTACCACGCGTCGAAGGCGAACCCGATGCCCCACTGGTCGGTCCGCACGTAGTAGTACTGGCTGAAGACTTCAAGTCCGTGGTAATAGCTTCCGTACAGACGGATCCCGGTGCCGTTCCACTCTCCCAGTTTCACGCCGAATTCCATGTTGTTGGTTCCGTAGCAGACGGGGATCCCCGTGACAGCCAGGTTGTCTGCCACGTAGAGGCTGTACGGCCTCCCCAGCGCCGACGGGGTGAGCCCCGTCGTATGGAATTCGATCCCGTGGATCGTTCCGTAACGGGAGAGATTATCCGGGCGGACGAGCGTCGCATAGCTGAACCCGGAATACGCGCTCAGCTCCAGGGCCTTCCCCGGCCAGGCGTAGAGAGCGGTCAGCTCGCCGAAATCGCGCGTGTAGGGGATCGGCAGCTTGTTATCCTTCCACTCCATCGTCGAGCGGTCCCAGTGCCCGTCGATCAGGTGGCCGCTGATATGGAGGAGACGGAGCCTGATGAAGAGACGTCCGTCGTCGCCCGGCGCGGCATACACGATGTGCCCGCCGAAGAATCCGTCGACCGCATCCACCTGCAGGCGGAGACCCTGGGCGCTTGTGGTGAGCGCGTACGTGAAGAAGTCGGCCCCGAGCCTCAGCCTGCTCCCGGCGGTGTCCGTCCGGTATTCAAGAAAATCGATGCTGCTGCCGATGTCAAGCTTGAGGCGCGACGTCCCCGCTTCCTTCCTGACGCCGGTCCGGGGCTCCTGGTAGTCCGCCCGGAGCGGAGGGAAGAGCGTCCCCCCGGGGAGGAACGTCGTACCAGCACGGCGGGGAAGCGATTCTGTCTGGGCGCGGGAGCAGAGAGCGCCGAGCACGAGGAGGATGACGAGCGTCAGTATGCGCATGAGGGGCGAGCCGGTTGTGATGACCGAAAGTAGCAAAGCGGGGAAGCAATATGCAAGGGCTATGGCCGGTGTAAAGTCGTTGAATCTCACTCCCGGGTTGCGTACATTTGCGTGACATTTTTACACACAACAGGAGTCCTGCATGAGAACACCGGCGCTTCTTCTGACTGTGGCGGCCCTTTCGTTTTCGATCGGCCTTGCACAGGACGAACCGATCCCCCCAAAGCGCTCGCACATGGTCAAGGTCGGCCTCTTCGGCGGGTTCACGCCGGGGATGATATTCCCGAACGTCAAGCCGATCAATGACTTTCTTGTCGCGGGGGGTGCCGCGCCCCTGAAGGAGAACGGCGTCTTCATGCTGGGAGGGGCCGGGGCGGCGTACATTATGGTCGTGCCGAATCTGCGGGTCGGCGGCGTCGGGATGAGCGGATCCATAAGCAGCGCATCGGTCGATCTCACCACAGGCGTGAGGCGCGACGTGCAGCTTAAGATCGGGTACGGCGGCCTGACCGTGGAGTACGTTGTGCCGATCTGGGAGCACTTTGATTTCGCGGCAGGAACGATGCTCGGAACGGGGGGGATGGATCTCACGCTCCGGAAAAGCAACGGGGGGACAAACACGTGGGGTGGGGAGGAGTCCAACCTGGCGCAGCCTCCCCCGTCATCGAGCCTGGGAACGCTTCCGAACTCGACGCGGGTCCTCACCGGGTCATTCTACATCCTGATCCCCTCTGTCGCATTCGAGTACGCGTTCACGGGCTGGCTTGCCGTCCGGCTCGGGGCAAGCTACGTCGCGATGCTGGCCCCCACATGGAGGGTCGATTCCAACTACGATCTCCTTGGCGTGCCGTCGAATGTGAACGGCAACGGGTTCATGGCCAATATGGCGATACTCATCGGGACGTTCTGAGTTCAGAAACGCTCCTTTTCGGTAAACTGCGTCCCCTTCCACTCGCCGAAGAGGTCCCTGCATTTTGAGCGCTGGTACTTTCCCGTGGAGGTGACGGGGACTTCTCCCCCGAAGACGACCACTTTGGGGGATTTTGTATACGGCAGGTGCCTCCTGCACGCGGTGAGGACCTGCTCTTCCGAAAGCAGCACTCCCGGTTTCGGCTTCACGTACGCTCCCACCTCTTCCCCGTACCAGTCGTTTTCGAACCCCACGGCGATCCCCACCTCGATGCCGGGGAGGCTCATGAGGACCTCGTCGATTTCAAACGGGGAGATGTTCACTCCCCCGCGGATGATGAGCTCCTTGATCCGCCCGGTGATGAAGAACTGCTTCCGTCCCTGCTCGTCGTATCTGTAGAACCCCTCGTCGCCGCTCCGGAACCACGCATGCGTGAAAGCCGCCTCGTTGGCCTCCGGATCCTCGAAATATCCCGCCATCACGTTGTGCCCCCGGATGACGATCTCCCCCTTCTCCCCCTCGGGGAGCTCGGTGCCGGAGGCGTCGTGTATCGTCATCTCGTTCACCGGAAGGGGGACGCCGATCGAGGGGAACCCGTGCGCCGAGAGGAGTTCTTTATGTTCGGCCCTGGAGAGATCGATCGGGAGAAAACAGGAATAACACGTCGTCTCGGAAAGTCCGTACCCGTGCATGATCGGGATCGTGAACGTGTGTTCGAACTTCGTGGCGAGCTCGACCGTGAGCGGGCCGGCCCCGCAGATCACGTGGCGGAAATGCGCGAGCTTGTATGCCTCCATATCGGGTTTTGCGTGGAGGAGAAACTGGAGCAGCGTCGGCACGACGCTCACCACGGTCACGCGCTCGGTGCTTACCCGCTCGAAGAACCTCTCCGCGGTGAACCTCTGGTTGAGCACGATCCCCCCGCCCGCATAGAGGGGGGTCATGAGCGTCACGACGATGCCGTTGACGTGGTGCAGCGGAAGGACGCACATCATCCGCTGGTCGTCGGAGATCCGGTGCCACTCGGCGATGCTCATGGCATCGACAAGGAGGTTGTACTGGACGAGCACCACCCCTTTCGGGTTCCCCGTGGTCCCCGAGGTGTACACGATAAGGGCGACGTCCTCGAGCCCGGGCCGTACCGGCGGGATGAACTTGTGTGAGTGCTTCTGCAGCGCGGTCCGGAAATGCGGCATGTCCGGATGCGCATGGTCCCCCGTTTCGACGACCTGGCGCAGGTCGGGAAGGAGGGAGCGGAGTCCGTTGATCCTGTCGACGAATACGTCGCGCACGAATGCGAGCTTCGCCCGGGAATTCCGCAGGACGTAGGTGATCCGCCTGTCGTCCTCGCCGGCGTTCACGGGGACGACCGCGGCCCCGAGGAGAAACGCCGCAAAGTACTGGATCACCGTATCGGAGTGGTTGAAAGAGACCGTGGCCACGCGGTCCCCCCGCGCGATTCCCGAGGACTGCAGGAAGTTCGCCGTGCGGCAGGCCTCCTCGTAGAATTCCCGGTAGGAGAGCTCCGTGCGCCTCCCCTCGTCGCTGTAGAATATGAGGAAGGGCTTGTCCTCGTAGGCCTCGGTCTGGCGGTCGAGGAGGTCGCCGATGTTCGCGTACGGGACGAGCGGTTCGGTGAAGGGGACATCACCCACCGAGCGCGCCTGGTGGATCTTCTCGAGAAGGGGGGGCGGAAGATCGGGCATTCGGGCCTCCTCACACAAAAGTTCTACTCACGCCGGTTCAAACCCGCTTCTCCCGCCGGGGGGGACGCGGCATCTCAAATCTGTCTGTCGTCCGTGCATATGTCGATCCCCCCATCCGTCCAAACGCCCGGAGGAGCGCGGGGTCAAGA
>DATJPH010000294.1:0-4085 GCA_035506475.1 Bacteroidota bacterium
TGTAGCCGGGAGGGGGGGTGGAGTAGGTATCAGTCGTTGAACTGTTCTGCCCACTGCCGCCGTACGAGAGCATGGGACCTGCACCGAAGTAGAGCGAACTGCGGGCATACTCTGCTATTGTTTGTATCCAGAGCGCGGATACGTTAATGCCGAATGACGATGTCGCTTGTTCAGGGCTGCCTTTCGATGAAGAACCCGGGCTCCCTGTGAATGTGTTGCTCGATTGGTCTGTCCCTGACGTGTTGGAGCTCGAGAACGAAGCGTCGGCCCCGATCCGGAAGTATGATGAAGAGCCCCAGGTCCCGAAATAGTATACACCGAAACTCCTCAGGATCTGAAACTGCAGTGCGCCGCCGTGCGTGATCAGGGCGGAGGAAGTATCCGCGGTCTGTGCCCGGGCGGCCGGCACAGCGAGGAGGCTCAGGACGATAACGGCAAACAGGATCGCTGCGGGATAAGATCTGAGGCTGTTCATCGATTCTCCGTTGACGTGTGGTTGAATGGCTATCTCACTGCCTGGCCATCGTGAACGCAATGGACAGGGCCTGCGTCGTGTCGATGGTGACCGGCCTGGTCATTATCTGATACCCTTCCTTGTACAGGACGATCTGGAGGGAAGGGGAAATGCAGACGCTGTCGATGACCGACGGCCCTGAGGAGGACGTCACGTGGATGACGACGCCGAAACCGAAAACGCCGTAGGGGAGTGAAAACTCCCCCTGTGCGTTCGACGTCGTCAGCGGTTCGGTGAGAACGAGCGTGTTGACATCCGCATTAAGAAGCGTGAGCGTGGACTCCCGGGTTGCCATATCGGTCACTATCTGGCAGATATAGACGCCGTTCGTCAGGCTCCCTCCGTTAAACCCCACCGAGTATGTCCCTGCATTCAGATCTCCGTTGACAAGCGTGTCTATTGGCTGCCGTGTATACCAGCGGAGTATCCGTATCAGGACGTGCCCGCGCGCCGGTATCGTGTACTCGATCTGCGTGCTCGGACACGTCCCCCCGGGCTTCGACAGCGGCCGGATCTGATTGGTTTCAAATATGTAGTGCACGCCGACATTCTGCACGGGATTGCCATCCATATCGCGGATGATGCCGGAAAGCGTCCCCCCGGATGCGTCCGGGCCGGCCGGGTTATCGTTCCTGTTGCAGGACGCCTGCAGAAGAGCAAGCGCCGCTGAAAGAAAAAGGAGCCCGCGTATTCGCCGCATCGCTGGTCTCTTCCCTGATATAAACGCGAAGACCTCCTTCTCTCTCCGCAAATGCGGGTGTGAAGAAGGAGGTCTTTTCAAAGATCCTGACTATGGTGGAATTTAACTCCGTGCTCACCTAAACGCAATTTACGAGGAGCGTGGCTGCATAGAATCTATCATTCGTGAGGTTATTTGAATAATCCGAGAATCCACATTACGGTCGCCACCATGTCCGTGTGCGGAGCGAGTATCCTGTTCTCTGTCCATGTGTCGTGAAGTTCCATCTGCCGCGTCTTGATCAGGGCGCTTCTCCCGAACGGCGTCATCCGGGAATTCCCGGCGAGCCGCCAGGTGCCGCCCGCCGATCGGAGGGAGTCTCCGGAGAACTCCGGCTGGCGGGCCGGCATCAGCAATTCGCGGAGCACAAGGTTTTTCAATTCCGGGTGGAGGCGCAGGAGCGAATCGATTGAACCTGCGGGGTGTGCGCTGTCTCCCTGTCCTGCAAGCAATCTGTCGAGTATCGTCTCCCGTCTCAGGAGGAGCGGCATTTCGATCCGCAGATCCCCCGGTCGTGATCGTGCGGCCTCCTGCGGGATTTCTGTCCCCGGGCGTGACCGGGTTGTGTCGGATCCGGGGGCGGCGTGGAACGCTGCGAGTGCTGCGATCACGACGATAGCGACCATGATCAAATCCTCGAGACGCCTCTGCTCCCCCCCTCACCTGCTCTGCTGTGAGTCCTTCTTCCGCTCATCGATGCGCCTCTGTATCGCTTCCCCAAGCTCCCCGATGTTCGGCTTCCGTGAACTCTGCATCGAATAGTTCTTCCGCACCGGCAGACGGTGTGCTCACTGCAAGGTAATCCCCCGGCTTCCCAAACGCAAGGCAGAGCTTCTTGACTTCCCGCAGGCGCTTATCTATATTCACGTCACACCGCACCCCTTCCGCTCTTACTCTCTTGCACAGATGACACTGCCACGACGGATCGTTATACGCGGACTCATGATCGCCGCCGCGCTCCCCGTGCTGTTCCTCGTGCTCTCGCTCCTCTTCCCGCTGCCGGCGCTCAAGCCGTACTCGCTTGTCGTGAACGACAGGAATGGCAGATTCCTCCAGGCGTTTCTTGCCCCGGACGGGGTCTGGCGGCTGCGGACGTCCCCGGACGAGATCCCGGCGAGGATGAAGGAGATTCTCATCCGTCGCGAGGACCGGTGGTTCTACTATCATCCCGGCGTCAACCCGTTTGCCGTCGTCCGCGCGCTCCTCCAGAACGTCCGGACCGGGAGGCGCGTCTCGGGCGCCTCGACGATCACGATGCAGATCGCCCGCATGCTCCACCCGGGGGAGCGGACATACCTGAACAAAGCGGTGGAGGTCTTCAGGGCTCTCCAGCTCGAGGCCCGGTATTCGAAAAAGGAGCTTCTCGAGATCTATCTCTCGATCGCGCCGCTGGGGGGGAACGTCGAAGGCCTCCGCTCGGCCGCCCTCCTCTATTATGACACGCCGCTGGAGCGGCTCAATATCGCCCAGCTCTTCGACCTGATGCTTGTCCCCGGAGACCCGAACGGGCTCCAGCCGGACAGAAAGCCGGAGCGCCTGCTCGCCGAGCGGAAGCTCCAGGCCGCCGGGTGGATCCGCCGGGGGCTTCTCACGTCCGAGGACTCCGTCGTCATATGGAACACCCCGGCCCTTGCCGTCCGCCATCCCCTGCCGCGCTCGGCCCAGCATTTTGCGCTCCGGATCAAGGAGCGCTATCCGGATGCCGCCGACGTGCGGAGTTCGCTCGACTTCGCCGTCCAGCACACCGTCGAACAGCTCCTCTCGAACCACCTCCGTCCGTGGAAGCAGCGGGGCGTCCGCAACAGCGCCGTGCTCGTGGTGGAGAACTCGACGCGCGAAGTCGTGGCCTACGCCGGCTCTGAGGATTTCGGCGATGGCGGGGCCTCGGGACAGGTCGACGCCGTCCGCGCCCTCCGGTCACCCGGCTCGACGCTCAAGCCCCTCCTCTACGCGATGCAGATGGACAGGGGAGAGCTCACCCCCCGGACGCGGCTCCTTGATACGCCGTACGACGCCGAAGGGTTTCTTGCCGAAAACTATGACGGGACGTATTCGGGCTACGTCTATGCCGATGACGCGCTGCGCCGGTCGCTGAACGTCCCGATGGTCAGGATGCTGAAGAAAGCCGGCCTGCACCGGTTCCTGGATTTCACGTCGGCTGCAGGATTTTCCTCGCTCGCCGACCAGCGGCCGCGCCTCGGCCTGAGCATGATCCTCGGGGGGTGCGGCGTGACGCTCGAGGAGCTCGTGAATGCGTATGCCTCATTCCCCGCGGGCGGGAAGTTCGCTCCCCTCAGGTTCGTCCACGGGGAGCGCGCCGCCCCGGAGGAGTGGAAACAGATATTCTCCCCCTCATCCGCGTGGATGGTGACGGAGATCCTCCGCGGCCTCGACCGACCGGATCTCCCCAACAATTTTGAGTTTGCGCTCAACCTGCCGGCGGTGGCGTTCAAGACGGGGACGAGCTACGGGAGGCGCGACGCGTGGTCGGTCGGCTACACCGCGCAGTACACGGTCGGCGTCTGGATCGGGAACGTCGACCAGAAGGGGAACCCGGAGCTCGTCGGCGGCAAATCGGCCGCCCCGCTTCTCATCGACATATTCAACTCGATCTCGCGCGGGAGCCAGAAGACCATACTCCCCCAGCCGAAGGATATCCGCGGGCGCCTCGTCTGCGCCAGGAGCGGGCTCCCCCCCGGCCCGCGGTGCGAAAATCTGATCGACGACGTCTGCTCGTCGTCGCTCACCTCGCAGCGCACGTGCGACGTCTGCAGGGAGGTCCTTGTCTCTCCGGACGGGAAGCTCTCCTACTGTCCCTCCTGCGTCGCCGAC
>DATJPH010000295.1:0-3769 GCA_035506475.1 Bacteroidota bacterium
TTCGCCGCGCCGGTCTTGCCGAACCGCCTGTAAATGAGTATCGCGGGTATCATGATCGCCAGCATCACGAGCGTGAAGCCGACGACGTACGCCTCCGTCTCGGTGAGCATCCCCGCGTCGAGAAAGAAATCGCCGACGGACGTCATGAGTTTCGACGACGCGACGACGGCGAAGAGGAGGATGAGGATGTTGAAGAGCTTTTTCGCCAGGCCCCCCCGGTAGCCCATAAATCCACCCAGCGCGAGCCCGCCGATCAGGAATATGTCCAGGTAGGAGAACTTCATCAGGGTGCGCCGAGGGCCTTCCTGACAAGTTCCTGGACCGCCTTCCCGTCGGCTTTCCCCTTCACCTGCTTCATCACGAGCGGCATCACCTTGCCGAAGTCGGCGGCGCCTGAGGCGCCTGTCGCGGCGATCGCCTCGGCCACGAACGCCGAGATCTCTTCGGCGGAGAGCTGCCGCGGGAGGTACTCCTGGATGATCGCAAGCTCCAGTTCCTCCTGATGCGCGAGTTCGGGCCTCCCCCCTTTCGTGAAGAGCTCGATCGACTCTTTCCGTTTTTTCGCCGCGGAGGTGAGCGTCGCTATCTCGTCTTCGGGGGTCATGCCGGGACCCGCTCCCCGCTTTTCGATCTCTTTCTCAAGGAGGACGGCCCGCATCGTGCGGAGCGTCTCGAGGCGCACCTTATCCCCTTTCTTCATCGCTGATTTCAGATCTTCGCTGACGCGCTCCCTGAGGTTCATCGCCCTCCTTCAGAACGGACAAAATGAAAAAAGGCAGGAACAGCGTGGTACGCTCCCGCCTTTTCAAACGACACACCTGTTCGCTAATCAGGCCAAAATAGCCTATTTCCGTGTGAAAGTCAAACCCCGCCGTACACCTTGAGCGCGTTGCCGCTCACTGACCGGGCATCGTCCGAACAGAGGAAGAGGACGAGCGCCGCGATCTCCTCCGGCGTGACCCAGCGCGCGACGTCGGCCCCGGGCATCGAGGCGCGGTTGGCCGGCGTGACGATGATGCCCGGAGCGATCGCGTTGGCCGTGATGCCGCTCCCCTTGACCTCTTCGGCGATCGTCTCGGTAAGCGTCACGATCCCCCGCTTCGCAATCGCATAGGCGCCGCGCGACGGCGCGGGGGCAAGGGCCGCCATCGCGGCGATCGAAATGATCCGCCCGCGCCCGGCCTGGCGCATGAGCGGGAGAACGGCGCTGCACATCAGGAACGCGGTCCTGAGGTTCGCCGTGATCATCTCTTCGAACGTGGCCGCAGAGACTTCGCCGATCTTTTCCCCCCCCGCGTAGCCGCCGGCGCAGTTGACGAGTATCTCCACCCCGCCCAGGAGCTTTGCGGATTCGCGGACGAACGCCGCGGCGCCCGGTTCGGTCGATATATCCGCTTCACGGTAGACGGCCGCCGTCTCCCCGTGCGGGGGAAGAGGCTCCCCCTTCGGCCGGCCCCGTACGGGAATTGCAACGCGGACGCCGTTGTTTAACAGTGCTGAGGCCACGACGCGCCCGAGCGCGCCCGTCCCCCCGGTAACGATCGCAGTATTCATCTGCATCCCCGAGTCTTGAAGTTGAGAGCGATTCAATGTACATTATTTATTCACGAACAAGGAGGGACGTGCGATGGGTTCCATGAAGCGGGTGATCTCTCTGGCGGCCGCCGCCGCCGTCGTTGCCTTCACACAGGCCGCGGGAGGAACGCTGAAAGTCGGCGACAGGGCCCCCGATTTTACGCTCCAGGGTGCGACGAAGGATTCCATCGACCGCGCCGGGGTCACACTCTCGGCCCGAACGGGACGCGACGCGGTCATTCTCGCGTTCTACCCCGCGGACTGGAGCGGCGGGTGCACCAAAGAAATGTGCACGATGCGCGACAACTTTGCCGACCTCGGCACGCTGGGCGCAACCGTCTTCGGCATCAGCGGGGACTACGTCTTCTCGCACCATGAATGGGCGAAGTCGCTCGGCCTCCCGTTCATGCTTCTGAGCGACCACGACCACCACGTGGCCCGGCAGTACGAGAGCTTCAACGAGAAGTCCGGGTTCAACCTCCGGACGGTCTACGTGATCGACAGGCACGGTACGATCGCCTATATCGATCCTGCGTACATCGCGGGATCTGCCGACTCGTTCGCCAGACTCAAGACCGCCCTTTCATCCATTCACTAAAGACCTCCGGCCGCATGACGACCCGCATACTCCCGTTCCTGTTCTCCGCATTCTGTGCGCTGGGGCTCTCCTCCGGAGGAGGACCATCCGCGCTCATACTGCCGCAGGAGCATCATTTTACCGCGATGCGGCAGCTCACATTCGGCGGCCAGAACGCGGAGGGGTATTTCTCCAGCGACGAGTCGAAGCTGATATTCCAGTCGACGAGGGGGAGCCTCGAGTGCGACCAGGAGTTCGTGATGGACCTTGCCTCGACCGGGGTCCGCATGATCAGCACGGGGAAGGGAAGGACGACCTGCGGGTACTTTTTCCCCGGCGATACGATGGTGCTCTTCTCTTCGACCCACCACCTGCTCAGCACCTGCCCGCCGCGGCCTGACTTCTCGAAGGGGTACACGTGGGCCGTGTCCCCAGAGTACGACATATTCACCGCGCGCCCGGACGGCAGCAATCTCCACCAGATGACCTCGACGCCCGGGTACGACGCCGAGGCGACGATTTCCCCACGGGGCGACAGGATCGTGTTCACCTCCCTCAGGCACGGCGACCTCGACCTGTATTCGATGAACCTGGACGGCTCCGACGTCCGGCAGCTCACCAACGAGCTCGGGTACGACGGCGGGGCGTTCTATTCCTGGGACGGCTCCAGGATCGTTTACCGCGCCTGTCACTACAGCGACAGCGCGTCGGCCGCCTCTTACCGGGCGCTCCTGGCACAGAACCTCGTCCGCCCGCTCCACATGGAGATCTTCGTGATGAACGCCGACGGCTCGGACAAACGGCAGATCACCTCCAACGGCGCGGCGAACTTCGCCCCCTTTTTCCACCCCGACAACAGGAGGATCATATTCGCCTCCAACATGGCGGACCCGGAAGGGAGAGATTTCGACCTCTACCTCATCAACGTGGACGGGAGCGGCCTGGAGCGGGTCACATACAACAACACGTTTGACGGCTTCCCGATGTTCACGCACGACGGAAAAAAACTCGTCTTTGCCTCCAACCGGAACGGAAAGGTGCCTCATGAAACGAACCTCTTCCTCGCCGACTGGAAGGACTAACCCACTCACCCCCCAGGACACACACAATGCATTTTCGCATACGCTACGCACTCCCGGTACTGTTCCTCTGTGCCGGCCTGCTCCGGGCCCAGCATCTGGTTCCGGAGATCACCGCTGACGACCTGAAGGCGCACGTCAGGTACCTTGCATCCGATGAGCTCGGCGGGCGCCTCTCCGGATCACCCGGGAACGAGACGGCGGCCCGGTATATCGCACGGCACCTCCAGGAATGGGGGATCGCGCCGCTCGGAGACTCAGGGACCTACTACCAGCATTTCCAGTTCGTCTCCAGCGTCAGGTCCGGCGCCGGGAACGCGCTCCGCCTGGAAGGTCCGGGGGTGCCCGGCGGCATCCTGAATGCCGCTCCCGAATCGGATTTCCGCCCCCTGGGATTCTCTTCCGGCGGCACGGTGTCAGGGCCGCTCGTCTTCGCGGGGTACGGGATTTCGGCGACGGATTCGAGCTATGACGATTTCAGGAACCTGGACGTGAAGGGGAAGATCATCGTCGTCCTCCGGTACAGCCCTGACGGGAG
>DATJPH010000296.1:0-3113 GCA_035506475.1 Bacteroidota bacterium
GCCGTCCGGCCCGACCCCCGTATGTTTGCACGAGAGTGCCGCCAGTGCCAGGAGCACGCAGGCGCCCCCCGATTGCAGGATCCCCGCCGCAGATTTCCGCATATCCACCCCCCGAAAGAAACCGACCTCTTGAGATTCAGAGGACTCCTCAATCAAGTCAACGTGCGAGGCCGAGTCAACGCCTACGCCCGACACGCCCCATATTAGTGAATGAACGTGTTAATGTAGCTTGTGCAGGGGACGAGCGGGTTGTGAGATAATATGCCGGAATTCGTGTGTTGTACGACCTCGACTCTCCTTGCCCCCTCAGCCCGGCAATACGAGATGAAGGTCAGGAGTGCTGGTCTTGAATCGACAAACGCCTCGTCGATCCGGTTGTCTGCAAGCGAGGTGAGCACCCCGAGTGTGGCGGCGTCCTCCCGCTCCGCTTCCGCGCTTGTTTTGTAGTGTGAAAAATCGAGGCTTGCCAGGACGAGCGTGCCTGCAGGGAGGTCTGCCAGCGCGCGGCCGAGCCTCGCGCAGGCATCCCGGTCTGCGATCTTCTTGTATATCACCGGTACAATCATGGAGCCGGGGAACGACCTCCGTATGAACGGGACGAGCGCGCCGATGGAATGCTCATTGACGAACGGCTCTTCTTCGACACTCGCGAGCCCCGTGAGCGCCAGTTCACGGATTATTTCCCGGTCCGGTTCCACAAAACCGAACGGTGTCCTCCACCTGAGCGCCGAGAGCGCGATGGGGGACTCCCCCCGCGCGTGATGGTTCGGCCCGATCAGGACGATCGTCCTGGGGTGGACATGCCTGGCAAGCGCGGTAAAATATGCCGCGATCAGGTTTCTGATGAAGAGGTGATGCGATATCGTCCCGGCGATCACCGTTCGTTCAGCCCCTTCCATTCCGGGACACTCCGCATTCCGCCTGGCATATTTCAACCCCTCTCCGCTCCAGTATGCGTCGGCATAGAGCGCCGTGTCGTCTGCGAATGACGCATACTGGTACGGAAGGTAAAACGACCGGGACGCCTCCGGGCTCCCGGCCGGAGGGGAGCCGGAATCAAACGCGGAGAGGCAGAATGCCGACCCGGCGAGTATTATCCCGGCGACGCTTCTCAATGTCTGACGATCGATCTGAGTCCCTTTGCCCACGCCGGCTCCTTCGATAAGACGGGCCGCCGGTCCTTCGCATAAACCATGGCTTTCCACTGCTCGTCGGTAAGCCGGTTCGACATGGGCTGGCTGAACTCGTAGTCGCTGTAGACATACCCGACGCATATGCGCACACCCCCCGATGCGTCTTTGACGGCGACATATATCCGCTGCGGGGCTCCTATGGCGTCCTCAAGGACTTTCCCCTCGATCGCGTCTGTGTGCGTGTCCGTCACCAGCGCCATCTGTTTATACTGGTCCTCGATGATATCGCCGGCATCCTCCGGCAGTATGATGGGGGAGAGCTTCTGGGCGAGGAGGAGCATAGATTCGTATTCTTCGACCGTGATGTCGACGTTCAGCAGCTCCTTCTGGGCGATTGAGCGGAGGTTGACGAGCTGGTCAAAGAATATCCCCAGCTTCTTTTCGTATTCCGCCGGGAGAAGCCCCATCGCGGCAAACTTTGTCCTTGTCTTGTCGACAAGGTAGACCGCCCTGTTGAAGAACTCGATATCCGGCTCGACGTAGCTCTTCGGCTGGGGGGGCGGCTTCGGTATCTCTTCATCCTCCCCCTCTCCCATCTCTGCATAGCTCTGCTTGGAGAGGAGGAATGTGTCGTGCTTCAGCTCCGTCCACGAGCCGACCGCGGCCTGGAGCCCTTTGGTGGCCCATTTCCTCCCCCTCATGAAATAGGGATACCCGGGCCCTTTCTCCTGCAGAAGAGGGCGAAGCGCGTTGAGCCAGCACCAGTAGAGGTTTGACGTCCAGATCTGTGGCGGGTAGTCGCCAAATTCCCCCTTCAGCTTCTGCATCTGGTCTGCGTATTTCGGGATATCGGAATCGCTTTGAATGAGCCCCTCGGCAACCGGGGACCCCAGTATGCTCATCACGTCGAGGACCGTGGGCATATTGCGGGGTTTCTCATCGGAGCCCACGCGGGGAGAGGTGAGTTCTGAGAATATGTATGCGTCCGGGACTGAGCGCTGTCCCATGACCCGGAACCCCTTTTCAATAGAGTTCGGGTCCAGCCGGTCGCTCAGCTTGTTCCCGGATATCGCCGGTGATGCCCTGCGCGTGGCCTCTTCCATGAACCTGTGGAGTCTTGTTGAATCTTCAAGTGAGCCCGGATTGAGTATCTCCCCGTATATCGTCCTCATCATTTCTGAATAATCGTGCATTGTCAGGTCGTCGGACTCCCCGGCGACGAACTCCGTCGGCTTGTAGAGTTTTTCCCAGAGAATCCGGTTTTCGGGCCTGCTCATGATCTGCGTCAGGAGGAGCGCCTGGAGCGTGAGCGTGTCCGACTTTGTCGAGAACGACCGCCTTCCGTACCACATCATCGCCCTGAAATACCGGGTCAGGTCCCTGTTGATCGTGTAGTGCCCCCGCGGCTTGTACTGCGAGTAGTCCTCCGGCGCTCCCATCAGCGGCGAGTCGTGGAGCCCCGATGCGTCGTTGATGAGCTGGAGTTCCCACCCCGTCAGCTCCTTTGCCTCCTTGGGGACATCGATAGAATCGTTGAGAAGCTTCGCCGCAACAGAGAGGTACGCCACGTTCTTTGAAGACGCCGCGCGCGTAAAGGGCGTCGTGGCGCTGTGCATCTGGTCGACGCTCTCTTTGAGGAGGTTGGCGGTCAGTTCTTCGAGTATCGGGAGGAACCTCTTCTGCTCGACGCTCTGGAACATCCGGTCGAAGACGACGTGAAAGACGTGCATGACAAGGTCGGACGAAATGAACACCGGGACAGTACTGTAGCTCTGCCCGTAGTTAAACACGTACAGGTTCCCGTAGAGGTCCACCATGTCGTCCGTCCTCACATCCGGGTCGGGGGGGAGGTCTTTGACGAAGAACCCCTCGCGGGAGAGTATGTTCATCTCGGCGGGGGAGAATTTTTCCACGGACGCCGAGTCGAAGAAGTTCCACCTGAGCGACGATGGGAGGTCTTCAACCTGGGGTGTGAGCGTG
>DATJPH010000297.1:0-2476 GCA_035506475.1 Bacteroidota bacterium
TCCATCAGGTTCACCCAGCCGATGATCGAGCTCAGGATGAGCCATATGCCGTAGCGCGTCTGGTTGAGGTATGCGAGCGTCATCGGAACAAGGACAAGGTTGATCGCCATGCTGACGCCGCGCAGGAGAAACAGGGCGACAATATTCTGCTTTGCCCTGACGCTCCGCTGCTGTCCCTCGAAGAGACGCGCTCTGACAAACTGTGGGAGGAATGTACGCATCAGTAGCCGCGACGAGAGACTTTTTCAAAATCCGCACGCGCCATCATTGTCACCAGATCGACGAACTTCGTCGTCGGCGACCACTGCAGGTGCTGTTTCGCCTTCGACGCGTCGCCGATCAGCACCTCGACTTCTGTGGGGCGGTAGTACCGCGGCGCCACTTCCACGAGCGTACGGCCCGTTTTCTTCTCTTTTCCCTTTTCGTGGGGGCCATGGCCCGTCCATTCCAGATCCATGTCGAGATTCCTGAACGCGAGCTCGACGAGCTCCCGGACCGAGTGCGTTTCGCCCGTGGCGAGCACGAAATCGTCCGGCGTCTTCTGCTGGAGCATGCGCCACATCCCCTCGCAGTATTCCGGAGCGTAGCCCCAGTCACGCTGCGCGTTGAGGTTCCCGAGTTCCAGCGTCTTCTGGAGTCCGAGCTTGATACGGGCCGCCGCGAGCGTGACCTTTCTCGTCACAAAACCCTCGCCGCGCCGCGGGGACTCGTGATTGAACAGGATGCCGTTGCATGCGTACAGATTGTACGCCTCGCGGTAGTTGATGACGATCCAGAACCCGTACAGCTTTGCCACGCCGTAGGGGCTCCGGGGATAAAACGGTGTCCGCTCGTTCTGCGGGACTTCCCTCACCTTGCCGAAGAGCTCGCTTGTCGACGCCTGATAGAACCGCGTCTTGACCCCGGTCTCCCGTATCGCGTCGAGGAACCGCAGCGTCCCGACGGCGTCTACCTGTGCCGTGTACTCGGGAACATCGAACGACACTTTGACGTGGCTCTGTGCCGCGAGGTTGTAGATCTCGTCGGGGGTGATCTTCTCGAGCATCCGGTTGAGATTCGAGGTGTCGGTGACGTCCCCGTAGTGGAGGAACAGCCTCTTGTTCATCAGGCGTTCGTTCTGTATGTACAGGTGATCGATCCTGCCGCGGTTGAACGAGCTGCTCCGGCGGATGATGCCGTGCACTTCGTACCCCTTGTCAAGGAGGAGTTCCGCCAGGTACGAGCCGTCCTGCCCGGTGATGCCCGAGATGAGCGCCTTTTTCACGTTACGTGCACCGTCCTTCCTTGTGTGGGAATCTCAGAACCTGTTCCGAATGAATGTGCGTATGTCCTTCGTTCTCCCCACGACTGCCGCCGCAGTGATGGGCACATGGCGGACAAGAAGGCGGGCCGTGAGGACCGAAGTCACAACGCTGGCGATAAGGTATCCTGTTCCCGCCCCGACGGCCCCCCACAGAGGGATACAGAGGACAAACGCCGCAAGCGAGGCAACGAGGACCTCGATGCCGAGAATGAACGAGCGCCTCGCCTCCCCGAGACCCATGAGCACGTTCGAGCCGATGGAAGCGAGCGGCACCACGAACGTGAGGAAGGCGAAGATGCGGAGAATCGGTTCCGCCTCCGCATACCGTCCCGCGTAGATGATGCGCACGAGGAAGTCAGGAAAAAGCAAGAACAGCGCGGTGACGGGGAGGAGTCCAAGCGTCAGAAACAGGATGGATTTCTCCGTCATGGCCTTCAGCGAATCGAAGCTTCCCTGGGACGAGAGTCTCGAGGCTGCCGGGAGCACGAACATCTGTACAACCTGTGCGGCCATCTCATACAACCGTACGAAGACCTTGGCCGAATTGTAGACCGCAACCTGGACCGGTCCGGTAAATGCCGACAGGATGAACGAATCGGCCTTTGTCGAAAAAAGCGAGCTGACAACACCGCCGAGAGAATACTTGCCGTAATCCCACATCCGCCGGACGGCGCTCCCGGGAGGCCGGATCCCGATATGCATCATCTTCCTGGCAAACCAGAGGCCCGCAAGCGAGGAGGCCGAAAGCGAAACCAGGTTGACGATCACAAGATCAAGGGCCGAGCCGAACATGTGCATACGGGACATGATCCAGACGAGGACCGGAGCGCCGACGAAGTGGATCGCGTCCGTCCAGAACACCTCTTCGACTCTGAACTGGGCCTGCAGGAGGGTCAGCGTGAAGTTCCGGAAGAACGATGCCGCGAGCATCGCCGGCACGTACAGCATCAGCGGCCCCAGGGTCGGGGAATTCAATATCCTACCCGCCGGCGCGCTGCACAGGACGACGAGGAGCGAGGCCAGCGCGACGAAAGCCGCATTCAGGACAAAGGACGCCGAGACGATACCTTCAAGGCGGGCATTCTCTTCCGAAGAGAATTTCAGCAATGGCTGCAGGGCAAAGGCCGTTGCGAGACCCGAGATCACGAGAAACACCTCCTGGACGAGCACGAA
>DATJPH010000298.1:0-4088 GCA_035506475.1 Bacteroidota bacterium
TCAGCACGGCATTCGTCCTTTTCGGGGCGATCCCGATGCTTGTCGTCCTGAACGTGTTCGGCGAAGACCCCGCGGAGTACGGCCTCCGGCTGGGAGAGTGGAAATTCGGGCTGCGCGCGACAGGGCTGCTGCTGCCGCTCATCGCATGCACACTTCTCTACCCCGCGTCGGTCAACCCGGAGATCCGCCAGGCATTCCCGTTCGCGCCGGAGGCGGGACGCTCGCCGGGGGCGTTCATAATGTTCCAGGCCCCCCGGGGGATTCTCTTCTACACCGCGTGGGAGTTCTTCTTCCGGGGGTTCATACTCTTCGGGCTCCGTCGGTACGTCGGCGACTGGATGGCAATCTGCATACAGACGATCCCGCAGTGCCTCTGGCATATCGGCATGCCGACCGGAGAGCTACTTTCGACAATCGCCGGGGGGGTGCTCTTCGGCGTGATCGCGCTCAGGACGCGGTCCATACTCTGGCCGATGCTCCTCCACTTTGGCATGGGGGTCGTCCTGGATCTGTTCATCGTACTTCGACCGTAAAGGGAGGACCGCCATGACGACAGACAAGCCTTCTCCCGACATCCACGCGGCCATCGACGCAGTCTGCGTCGGGTTTATGCTCCTCCTCTTCTTCATCGGGGCGGCGAACCCTGCCGGCGTCCAGGACTGGCCATCGGCAGAGCGGAACCTCGTTATCGCGGCCGCACTCTACTGCGCAGCCTCCGCCGGCGTCAGGCTTCTCCCCGAAGGGCTCGGCTCTACGTGGGCCCTCACGGCAACGGTCACCCTCCTGCTTTCGTTTCTCTTCCAGGCCGTCGCCGGCTTCCAGCACGTCTTCATACGCGGGTGGATGGACGGATCAATGATCGCATGGGAACGAAGCGCGACCGGAACGGAGTCGACGGTGTTTCTCCAGAGGTTCACGTCGCCGCCGGTCACCGAGTGGCTGATGTTCGCTTACGTGATCTATGTCCCCCTCCTCCCTGTCACCGCGCTCCTGTGCCACAGGAGGGACGGCCCCGCGGGGGCAAGGGATTTCCTCTTCAATCTCGCACTGACAAACGTCGCCTGTTTTGCCGGGTTCATCCTCTTCCCCGTCGCGGGTCCGCTCTTCTACGATCCGGGACAGTACAGCGTGCCGCTCACGGGAGGGTTCTTCACATGGTGCGCCCGCGTGCTTCACGCAACCTCGCACTACCCGGGCGGCTCGCTCCCGAGCCCGCACTGTGCCGCCACCACGATCATGATCGTGATGCTCTACAGGCACAACAGGAAAATGTTCTACGTCGCGCTCCCGACGCTCATCAGCGTGTACGCGGCGACTGTCTACGGCCGGTATCACTACGCATGGGACAGCCTGGCGGGGATCGTGACCGCGCTCATCGTCCTTAAGGTCTCCCCGGAAATGGCAAAGAGTTTTGTGCCGGAGGCAAGACGCGGAAAAAGCTTGATTGTACGACAACCGGAATGAAAGGAGCATCATCATGAAAGTTCTCGTGACGGGCGGTACAGGGTTCATCGGGAGCCACCTCGTGGAGCGGCTCCTTGACAGGGGGTACGAAGTCATGTGCATTGCCAAGGATGCATTGAACGCACGACTCCTCGAGTCCCGCGGATGCAGGGTCGTCATCGGCGACCTGAATACTCCCGGGTCGTGGGAGCAGCTTCTCGACGGGGTGGAGACCGTCTATCACGTGGCGGGAGTGACGCGCTGCCGCGTGCCCGCGGAGTATTACGAGGGGAACTACATGGCGACAAAACAGGTCGTCGATACCTGCGCGGCCGTTTCGCCGGGGCTGCGGCATTTCGTGTACGTCAGCAGCCAGACGGCGATCGGTCCTTCCCTGGGCGGCTTCCCGATCGGCGAGGAGACCCCGTACCATCCGGTCTCCGACTACGGAAAGAGCAAAATGCTCGCCGAACTCGAGGTGCTGCGGGCCTCGGACAGGCTCCCTGTCACGATCGTCAGGCCCTCGGCAGTCTACGGGCCCCGGGAGCGGGACATGTATGACTACATCAGGACGATCAAGCACGGCCTCCAGCTTCTCATCGGTTTCCACGACAAGATCATGAGCCTCATACACGTCCAGGACCTCGTCAACGGGATCATGCTCGCGGGAGAGTCGGCGGTCTCCTCGGGGAAGAAGTATTTCCTGGGGAGCGAGGTCTATTACAGCTACGCCGAAATCGGCTCCACGATCGCCAGGGTCGTCCACCGCCACCCCTTGAGCATCAGGCTCCCTCATTGCCTTGTCTGGTCCGTGGGCGCGGTTTCGACGGCGATCGGCAAACTGTCGGGGCAGCAGGTGTTCCTCAATATAGAGAAGGCGCGGGAGGTTGTTCAGCCTGCCTGGACATGCTCGGTCGCGAAAGCAAAGAGGGAACTCGGGTTCCGCCAGAATGTCTCCCTCGAAGAGGGGATGCGGCAGACGTACAATTGGTACGTGGAGAACGGGTGGATGTGAACGTCGGATTGACAGATATAACGTGACTCTCTGCGGGCGGATTCCATTGCTTTTCGAATAACGCAGCGGTACATTTGAACGACGATCATCCAGCGTTCGTTCACACAGGCCTCTCGTCCATATCCGGGCGAGAGGCCGGGGCATTTTCAACGGTGCCGGCGATGGGATGCCGAAACGTCCTGCTCTGCATGCACACTGTATTCTGCGCGGCCTTCAGCGCGGCGCAAACCGGCACGCCGGTCGAGGTCATGCCCCTGCACGTCGGCAACACATGGACATACGAATACCGCTTCGGATCGATTGACAATTTCCTCGCCACCGAGGATGATTCAGGGATCGTCAAGTGCATAATCACCGGCATGATTCCGGCCGGGGACTCCACACGGTGGATCATCTCTGAACAGAGAAATTTCCGGGAGATCCTCAAGAACCAGCCGCCCATGGGGCCAAGGGATGGCACATACACCGTCGTCGATTCGGCCACATACGAGATCGTCGAGCGCCTCGAGGGGCTCCACCACCTGTACAGAACAGAGACGGAAAACTACATCAGCATCTCTGCTTTCCCGTGGGGAATGGATTTTACGGATACGGCGTCGGTCAACAGGTACGCATACGTTGATTCTGCGGGCATGGCGGAGTTCGAGACTCATTCGAGCGCGCCCGCTTACGGATTTGCATACACGTTCGCTTTCAAGCGCGGCCTCGGCGAGCAGCAGGTGCAGACACGAACTGTAAACGTGGTCGGGCTTGCCGCCGCATCACGTCACACGCTCCTTCGCTCGGTCATTGTTTCGGTCAGGGACCCGTACATTCCCCCTTTGCCCGCCGCTCCCGTTCTCTCCCAGAACTACCCCAACCCGTTCAACCCGGCGACCACGATCAGGTACGGCCTTTCGCACCGATCGCAGGTGAGGCTTGTCGTCTACAACGCGCTCGGGCAGCAGGTGGCAATACTCATGCAGGGTGTACAGGAAGCGGGATATCACGAAGCGAGGTTCGACGGATCCGGGCTCTCGAGCGGCGTATACGTCTACCGCCTCACGGCCGGGGAGTACTCTGCGGCGAAGAAACTTCTACTGGTTCGTTAGGAGAAGCCTGCGTCTCCTTCGTGAGCATGTCGACGACGATCAGCGTGAAATCGTCGTTGAGCGCGCCCCCCCGCGTTCATGCCGGTCCACGTAGTGATTTCCTGTGTGATCGCCTCCGCAAACTGGTCGGCCGAAAGGCGCTCGTTCGCCCTGATGAGATCCCTGAACCTCCTCTCCCCGAACAGCCGTCCCCTCCCCTCAAGCGCCTCGGTCGCCCCTTTCGAATAGAGGATCACCCGGTCTTCATCTCCAGGGGCGTGAGGACGAAATAGAGCTGCCGTGCGGATTCCATCTCCTGCTCCCTGTAGATCTTCTGTCTTACGGCGGCAAACGTACGGCGGAACGCTATGTATCCCACGGGAGAGGCGATCGCCAGGAGAAGGACAGCCCACACAACGCGGAACGATCAGCCCGGGGGGAACGCCGAACCGGGGGTCGCCTGGGCGATGTCCGTGAAAATCCCCGCGATTGCTGCGAAGGACGCAGCCCGCACGACCCAGAGATAGATTTTTTTTCCGCCCCTCCCCGACCCGGCCGAG
>DATJPH010000299.1:0-2451 GCA_035506475.1 Bacteroidota bacterium
AGAACTATGAGCCCATGAGCGTCATCAACGCAAAGAAGGCAATCATCCTCCTGTATCTGGGAAAGGCCGAGCTCATCGAAGCGCACGTCGGAAACCGGATCCGGTCCGTTTCGGCGAGCATGCCGTTCCCGAGCATTGTCCGCCTCTCGATGTACGTCCGGGTTCCCTTCAAGAAGATCATTCTCTCCCGAAAGAACATCCTCCGGCGCGACGGACACCGTTGCCAGTACTGCGGCAGGTCCGATCTCTCGCTGACGATCGACCACGTTCTCCCTCTTTCGCGGGGAGGGGAAGATACATGGGAGAACCTCGTCTGCGCCTGCGTGCAGTGCAACAACAGGAAGGGCGACCGTACGCCGGATGAGTCCGCGATGCCGCTCCGTCGGAAACCGATGCGCCCGAATCACGTCACGTTTATACGGCACGTCATGGGCTCGCTCGACGAGCGGTGGAAACCCTACCTCTTTCTTCACTGAGCAGGGGGGGCGAACCCCCCCGCCGGATTCAGCACGCGCCGTCCGCGCCGGCGCCGTGCGCATACCGTCAACCGCACACCAGATCCTCGAGGGGGAACCTGTCTTGGCGAAGAGGAAAACCATACTCAGCGGCATGCGTCCCACCGGGAGACTCCACCTGGGACACCTTGTCGGGGCCCTGGAAAACTGGGTCGCCCTGCAGGGGGAGTACGACAACTACCACCTGATTGCCGATTATCACGCCCTGACGACGAATCCCGACTCTTCGGGCCTCCGCGCGAGCTCCATCGACATGCTCATCGACTGGCTTGCCGCCGGGATCGACCCCGCGCGCAGTCCCGTCTTCCGCCAGTCCCAGATCAAGGAGCATACCGAGCTCCACCTGATCCTCTCCATGCTGATCACCGCCGCACGCCTTGAGCGCAACCCGGCCGTCAAGGACCAGGTGCGCGACCTGAACATCGAGAACGTCAGCTACGGCCATCTGGGGTATCCGGTCCTCCAGGCCGCAGACATCCTCCTGTACAGGGGGGACCTTGTTCCCGTGGGGGAAGACCAGGTGCCGCACGTGGAGATCGCCAGAGAGATTGCCCGGCGGTTCAACAACCAGTACGGGACGGTGTTCCCCGAGCCGGAGCCGAAGCTCACCCACTTTCCCCGGCTGCCGGGACTGGACGGGCTCGACAGGAAGATGAGCAAGTCGGCGGGGAACACGATACTCCTGGCCGATCCTCCCGGTGAGATTCTGCGGAAAATGAAGACCGCGGTCACCGATCCCCGGAAAGTGCGCAAAAACGACCCCGGGCGTCCCGAGGTGTGCCTTGTCTACCGCTATCACCAGAAGTTCAACGCCGCCGGGGCCCCGGAGATCGACGCGGGATGCAGGAGCGGCGCGCTGGGATGCGTGGAGTGCAAGACGAAGATCGCCGGGGTGGTGGCTGAAACGCTCGCTCCGCTGCGGGAGCGCCGCGCGCACTTCGAGTCGAAGCCGGACGAGGTCCTCGCGATCCTTGATCAGGGCGAAACGCGCGCCCGTGCGCGGGCCCGGGAGACGATGGGATCGGTACGGCAGGCAATGCACCTGGGATGAGTGAGGGAGACGACGACAGTGTACAGGGTCAAGCTCACCGAGTTTGAAGGGCCTCTCGATCTCCTCCTGTTCTTCATCAAGCGGGACGAGCTCGAGATCGAGGACATACCGATCGCGAGGATCACGGCCGAGTTCCTCGAGTACCTCCACGTCATGGCGCAGCTCGACCTGGAGATCGCCGGGGACTTCATCGTGATGGCGGCCACCCTGATGCAGATCAAGGTGAGGATGCTCCTGCCGAGGGACGAAAACGCCGAGGAGGAGGAAGACCCCAGGGCGGAGCTCGTCCGCCGGCTGATCGAATACAAGAAATTCAAGGAGCTTGCCCAGCAAATGGGGTCGATCGAGGAAGAGCAGCGCAAGGTATACTACAGGAAGTTCTTCGCCGCGGACCCGCACGAACAGCCCGAGGGGGGGGACGAGGAGCTCCTCTCGGATGTTTCGCTCTTCAACCTGATCTCCGCGTTCAAGAGCGCGATGGATCACATGCCGCGGAAAGTCGTCCACGAGGTCGCGCTCCTGAACGTCTCGGTGGACGAACAGATGAGCTTCGTCCTTGACTTCCTCCGCGTGCGGGGCGCCACGACGCTCCTGGCGCTTGTGTCCCACATGACGGAAAAGGTGCGCATTATCGTCACCGTGATCGCCCTGCTGGAGCTGACGAAGAACAAGGTCATCGCCCTGGCGGCCTCCGCCGCCGGGGACGACATCACCATCCGCCTGGCCTCCGCATGAGCGCAGGCGAAGACACGGGGGCCGGGCCCGGCAACAGGGAGATCATCGAGGCGCTCCTGTTCGCCACCGATGAGCCGCTGACCGTCAAACAGGTCGTGGACATCTTCGGCATCCTGGACGAGGGAGAACAGCCCTCGCACGTATCGGCCG
>DATJPH010000300.1:0-4193 GCA_035506475.1 Bacteroidota bacterium
TGGAGCATGAGGCTCATTGTCCAGGTGACAGCAGACATGTTCGTTGCCAGGATCCGTGCCACGGCGTGGGGGAGCGCGCCCAGGTCACGCCAGCGGATGTACTTGATCATCTTCCCCGTGTCGATGCTGACGGGGCAGGCCGTAGAACAGAGGCCGTCCGTGGCGCAGGTTTCAACGCCCGCGTACTGGTATCCCCTGCGCAATGATTCAAGACGGTCCTGGGATTCGCCGGTCTCTTTCAGCCGGGACATCTCCCTGTACACGACGATCCTCTGCCGGGGGGTGAGCGTGAGATCCCTGGATGGGCACTGCGGCTCGCAGAACCCGCATTCGATGCATTTGTCGATTATCTCATGTGCGGCCGGAAGGGGTTTGAGATTCCGGATGTGCGCCTGGGGATCATTGTTGATAACGACGCCGGGATTAATCAGGTTCTCCGGGTCGAATACCGACTTGATCTCCTTCATGAGCGCGTATGCCTCCGCGCCCCATTCAAGCTCGACAAACGGGGCCATGTTTCTCCCCGTCCCGTGTTCCGCCTTCAGAGATCCGTCATATTTCCTGACAACCATCCCGGTGACTTCGTCTATGAAGTCCCTGTACCGGGTCACTTCGGCGGGATCGTTGAAATCCTGCTTGAACACGAAGTGGAGGTTCCCCTCAAGCGCGTGCCCGAAGAGTATCGCGTCCTGGTAACCGTGCTTCACGAAAAGCTTCCTGAGGTCGACAGAAGCCTCGGCAAGCCGGGGGACAGGGAATGCGACATCTTCTATTATAACCGTCGTCCCGGTCCGCCGCATCGCACCGACGGAGGGGAAGAGTCCTTTTCGGATATTCCAGAGTTTCTCGTATTCGGCCGGGACGCTCGTGAACTGGAGCGGGCGAACCATGGAAAAGCCTTCCAGCGCCCGGGAGATCTCATTTGTCCGTGCTGAGAGCCCGGCGGGGTCAGTCGCGCGGGTTTCAACGAGGAGAGAACAGACGTTCTCATCAAGACCGGGGAGGTATTCAGGCATCCCCTCCTTCCCTTCCACAGAATGGAGCGAAGACCTGTCCATGAGCTCGACGGCATCTACGCCTAGAGATTTCAGCGGGGGGACGGCGCTGCATGCGGTCTCGATATCGGGGAAGAGGATGAGCGCACTTGCCTTGAACGGGAGATCGGGGACGGTTGCATACGTGACCTCGGCGATAAACCCGAGCGTCCCTTCGGAGCCGATCATCAGGTGCTGTATGACGTCGATCGGATCGTCAAAATCCACAAGGGCATTGAGGCTGTACCCCGTGGTGTTCTTCATCTTGTATTTGCCCCTGATCCTCGAAGCCAGCGGGGCATTGGATTTTGTGCGGGAGGAGAGTTCGGCGATCCGCTCGACGAGATCCCTGTGCGTGCGGACGAACTCCTCCCTGCTCTCCGGATCGGCGGTATCGAGGATTGCCCCGTCACCGAATATCAACCTCATCGAATGGAGCGTCCGGTAGCTGTTCTGTGCGGTCCCGCAGCACATACCGCTTGCATTGTTTGCGGCGATCCCCCCGATCATGGCCGCGTTGATCGAGGCCGGGTCAGGCCCGATCTTCTTTCCGTATGGGGCAAGATAGATGTTTGCGTGGGCTCCTACGACGCCGGGCTGGAGAGCGATCCGGGAGGCGTCGTCGCTGATCCTGTACCGTTTCCAGGAACCGGCAAGGACGACGAGAACGGAATCAGACACCGACTGGCCGGAGAGGCTCGTCCCGGCTGCTCGAAACGTGACAGGGAGACCGAGCCGGCGCGACTCGGCAAGCACCCGGGTGATTTCCTGCTCGGATTCTACCTTGACGACAAGTTTGGGGATAAGCCTGTAGAAGCTCGCATCTGTTCCGTAGGCGAGCGTGCTCAGCTCATCAAAGAGGAGCCGGGAAGGTGGGAAGAAATCTGATAATGCGGAATGTAGCTCTGCGTACTTGCCTGAAAGCATGATCCGAGGAGGTGGGACAACGAACGAACTCACTTTGTGTCTGGTGGCGGGGGAGGCGGTGGCTCCTTGATGGATTTCTCAACACCCTCCTGGATATCCCTCATTGCGTTCTTGAACTCGCGAATCCCCTTGCCGAGGTTTTTCCCAAGCTCCGGCATCTTCTTCGGCCCGAAGAATATCAGGATGACGAAAAGGATTACGAGAAGCTCTCCACCGCCAACGTTCTCGAACATAGCCGTTCCTCAATTTATACAATTAGACAAATATATTGCAGTTTCGGTTTATTAGCAAGAGATTGAGCAAAACAACAGAGATTACGCATGAAAAGAACACTCGTCATAGCCTCCCTGTTCCTCTGGACCGGAGCGACATTCGGCCAGGCTCCAATCGTAAAGACAGGGATAGAAGTCCTGCGGGACGAGCAATTTGCTCCGCTGAAAGGGAAAAGGGTGGGGCTGATCACGAACCCGACAGGGGTCGATTCCAGGCTCCAATCCACTGTCGACATACTCAAGTCTGCTCCCGGCGTGAACCTCGTGGCGCTGTTCGGGCCCGAGCACGGCGTGCGGGGAGACCATGCAGCCGGCGACATGGTCTCTTCCTACACAGACAAAGAGACGGGGCTCCCGGTTTACTCTCTTTACGGCAAGACAAGAAAGGCGACGCCGGAGATGCTCAAAGGGGTTGACGTCCTGGTCTATGATATACAGGACATCGGGTGCAGGTCGTATACGTATATCAGCACGATGGGGCTTGCGATGGAAACGGCGGCGGAGAACAAGATCCTGTTCGTCGTCCTTGACAGGCCGAACCCGCTCGGGGGATTGAGGGTCGAAGGGAACATCGTGGAAAAGGGGTTCGAGTCGTTCGTCAGCCAGTACCCCGTCCCCTACGTTTACGGGCTCACGTGCGGGGAGCTCGCCCGGTATCTGAACGACGAGGGGTTGCTCGGCGGCGCCGCCAGGTGCTCACTTACGGTGATACCGATGAAGGGGTGGAAGCGCGGTATGACGTTTGCCGAAACGGGCCTCCCCTGGGTTCCGACGTCTCCCCACGTGCCGGAATCCCACTCGCCGGAATACTATGTCTGTTCGGGGATGCTTGGAGAGCTGGGTGTCGTTTCAGAGGGGGTCGGGTATACCACGCCGTTCCAGGATTTTGCGGCCGAATGGATCGACGCCAAGGCGGTTGCCGATAAACTGAACCAGATGGGGCTCCCCGGCGTCCTCTTCCGGCCAACGATATTCAACCCGTTCTACGGGAAGTTCAAGGATAAGGAGCTTCACGGCGTGCAGGTCGTGATCGCGCACGGCTCGACAGTCAACCTGATGAGCCTGCAATTCCTCTTCATGCAGGTGAACAGCGAACTGTACCCCGACAAGAACCCGTTCGTGCTGGCCGACCCGGGAAGAATCAAGTCATTCGACAGGGTCGCCGGAAGCGACAGCGTAAGGATACTCTTTACGAAACGGATGCACTACGAGGACGTGAAGCCGTTCCTGGACAAAGACCTGAACGGGTTCAGGGAGAAGGCGAAGAAGTATTTGCTTTACTAAGTGCGAGAGAGGCTAATCTTCAAAACCCGGGTTGACCGGTACGTCAGCGATAGTTTCGAGATACATGAGTTTCAGTGAGAAAATGCCTTGACCCGGTTCGCCTGATAGGGGGACTTCGTCTCCCACGATTTCGATCATGAAATCGTCAAGCCAGATAGTCCCGCGCCACCCCATCGAAGCTCCCATCGCAATCACCGTCGCGGATTGCGGAATATCCACGACGCACTCCTGCCTGACCCACCCCGATGAATCGGCGTTCTTTGCCGGGGTCAAACCGTATGAACCGGGAGATGCACCACCTTCCCAATGCATCCAGAGAAACGGATCGCGACCTGCCCTCTCGCTCTTCAGGAAGGCTGTGAGGCGGACCCTTTTCCCGGCGAATTTACCCGCCTTGAATGCCTGCAGTAGATAGGCAGGCCCTCTTCGCGGATGGATAACCATCGGGTCGACTGTATACTCGACGAATCCGCTCCCCATCCCGCTGTGAACGGTCCTGTGGTCTATCCCGATCTCATAGTCCGCAAGGGCGAACGCCCGGAGTGTCCATCCCCGGATGGACGATTTGTGAGTGTCCCCGCTTTCCTGGAAACCTGACCAGATTGCTGCAATCAGTTGCAATACCACGACCACAACGCTGAGAGACATGGCAGATCCTCCATGTTATCGTCATTCA
>DATJPH010000301.1:0-14024 GCA_035506475.1 Bacteroidota bacterium
GCTTGCCAGCGGAAAAGTGAAGCTCCCCGGCATCCGTATCGAGCACCTTCTTGAAGACATCCAGTCGCTCAACGAGCGTGCAATCAGGGCCGAGCTCGAGGTGACCGCGATCTCCGCGCATGCCTTCAGCGCGGTGGCCGACAGGTACTGGATCATGAGGACGGGGGCGAGCATGGGGGAAGGGTACGGGCCCGTCCTGATCTCGCGCCGCTTCCGCTCGCTCGACGAGCTGAAGGGGAAGACGGTCGGCACCCCGGGGCCTCTGACGACGGCCACGCTCCTGTTCAAGACGTTCACCGACGGGATACGGAACGTGGACATGCCCTTCGATGCCATCATGGCCGCCGTCGATACCGGCGACGTCGACGCGGGACTTCTCATCCACGAGGGACAGATCACCTACGGCGCGCTCGGCTACCACAAGGTGATCGATTTCGGCGAGTTCTGGCAGAAGGAAACGGACGGGCTCCCGCTCCCGCTGGGGCTTGACGTCGTGCGGAGGGACCTCGGCGAGGCGATGGCCGGGACACTCTCCCGGGGGCTCCGCGAGAGCATCGCCTACGGGTACGACCACCAGGACGAATCGATCCCTTATGCCCTGCAGTGGGGCCGGGGGATCGACCGCTCGCTCGGGGAAAAGTTCGTGAAGATGTACGTCAGCCAGCTGACGATCGACATGGGGGAGAAGGGGAAAGAGGCACTGGAATACCTCTTCCGTGCCGCGCACGACAGAGGGCTGATCGGGAAGGTCCCCCCCCTGACGCTCTACTGAAAGGGGGGTTACGCCGCGGCCGGGGAGAGCTCGAACGTGCGAAGGATCCCGTAAACGGTATTCCGCTGGGCGGCCGTGAACCCGGCGTCGTGGATCATCTGTATGCATTCCTCCGTGCTCGTCCTGTTCACGAAGCGGGCGGCGGCGTGCACGTTTTCCTCCTGCAGCGTCCCCCCGAAGTCATCGGCGCCGAAGTGGAGCGCGATCTGACCCGTCTTCTTCCCTTCCGAAAACCATGACGCCTGGATGTGCGGGACGTTGTCAAGATAGATCCGCGCCAGGGCGATCATCTGGAGGTAACGGACCGGGGTGGCGTACTCGGGGATGATCTTCTCCAGCGGCGTATTCCCGGGCTTGAAGCTCCACGGGATGAACGCCGTGAACCCGCCGAGCTCGTCCTGCAGGTCCCTGACGACCTCCAGGTGCGTGATGATGTCTTCGTCCGTCTCGAGGTGACCGTACATCATCGTTGCGGTCGTCCTGTACCCTATCCTGTGCGCCTCCCGCATGACGCCGGCCCAGTCGGCGCTCGTCCCTTTGAGGTGGCTGATCTTCTTTTTCACCCTGTCGGAAAGTATCTCCGCCCCTCCCCCCGGTATTGTTCTCAAGCCCGCCTCCCAGAGCCGCAGGAGCACGTCCCGGACGCTCAGCCCCGCGACGCGCGACATGCCGAGGATCTCGGATGTCGAGAAGAAATGGGGGGTCACCCCCGGGACTTCGCGGACCGTACGCTCGACGAGCTCCGTGTAGTAGGAGAACGGCAGGGCGGGATTGACTCCCCCCTGGAGGAGAACCGTCGTGACACCGTTGGCGGCGGAGGCTTTGAACGAGGCGATCATCTCGTCGACCGTGTGCGTGTAGGCTCCTTCGTCCCCCGGATGCCTGTAGAACGCGCAGAAAATGCAGTCGACGTTGCAGACGTTCGTATAATTCGGGTTCGTGTCGACGTGGAACGTCACGCGCGGTTCGGGGTTCTTCCGGAACCGGATTTCATTTGCCGCGGCCCCCATCTCCACGAGCTCCCCGTGAGCAAGGAGCTCGAGACCCTCGCCGGGCGTGATCCGCTCTCCCCGGCACGCTTTGGCACAGACCTCCGAGGCTCTCATCGTCCCTCCGCCTTCTGGTGCGCCTGCTGCGGCGCCGGGAGGAGCCGGCGAAACACGTCGATCGCCTCCCGTTCCCGTTCGCCCAGCCTGTAGTTGAATCCCGCGAGGTATTCCTGGGTTTCGGCGTCGGTAAGCCCGATCCTCCGGCCGTGTCGCCCCGCCACCCCGACGAAATCGCCGCCGAGCGATTCGATCGATTGCGCGAGAAGCCTCCGCAGCTCCTCCTTCCGCTCCGGGGGGAGTGAACGCCGCTGGGCCCAGACCGCGAAGACGAACGGGAGCTTCTGCCACTCGTACCATTCGCGGGCCAGATCGTACACAAGATCGAACCCGGGGAGCCCGTGCTTGTTCCTGCGGAGCGCCTCGTCGCCGATAAGGAGGACGGCGTCGAACCCGTCGTACGCGTTGACCCCCTGGTGAAGCCGCTCGAGCGATGCCCGCACACCGTATTTCTCTTTGAGGAGGACCTCCAGGAGCCGCACGGAGGTCGCAGTGTCGTCCGTGATCCCGATCCTGCGGCCCTCCAGGTCGCGCCACCCTCCTTTCGAGAAGAGCATGACGCTCTTGACCTGGTCGCGCGTTGCGATGCACCATCCCATGAGCTCCATCTCCTTCTCCTGCGCCAGGTAATCCATCAGTGAGAAGGGGCCCGCGTCGATTTCCCCCTGCGCGGAGAGCATCCCCATCCGCCGCGGCACAACCGGGAGTATCCGGAAGTCCCGCCGCTCAAGCCTCGCGTAAAAGGGGACGGAGTTGAGATAGGGGATCTTCCCGACGACACCGTCCTGGTAGACGTGGAGCGGGTTGTAATAGGCATCCCGCTCCACGGGGATCTTCCCCGCCGAGCGGATCAGGCGGATGATATGGTCCTTGGCGAGCGTCATGGGGCTTACGGCGCCCGCGTCGTGCGCGATCTTCTCCCCCCCGACGGTCCCCTCCATGTCGTCCGCGCCGAAGTTGAGCGCGACGGAGGCGACTTCCTCGGTCAGCATCACCCAGTACGCCTTGATATGGGGGAAATTGTCGAGCATGAGCCTCGCGACGGCGATCGTCCTCAGATCGTCTGCGGCGGAGGTGAATCGTCCCGGGGGCTTGATCCCCGTCGCGCCCGGCTGGAAGGCCAGGGGGATGAACGTGAGGAACCCCCCCGTCTCATCCTGCAGTTCGCGGAGCCGGATCATGTGCGTGACGCGCTCCTCCAGCGTCTCGATGTGCCCGTAGAGGAGCGTGCTGTTTGTCGGGATCCCCATCCGGTGGGCCGTCCGGTGTATATCGAGCCACGCCTTCGCACCGATCTTCTGGTTGAAGAGGAGTCTGCGGACCCGTTCGGAGAACACCTCGGCCCCTCCCCCCGGCATCGTCCTGAGACCCGCGTCCCGGAGCCGGGCGATGACCTCGGCAACGGGCATCCGGAATTTCTTATGGAAGAAATCGATCTCGACCGCCGTGAACGCCTTGATGTCCGCCTCCGGAAGGCGCTCGTGGACGGCCCGGACGATCGCCAGGTAACGCTCCCAGGGCCAGTCGGGGGGCATCCCCCCGGTGATGTGCACCTCGCGGATCTCGCCCGAGAGCTTCCCGACGATCTCCTCGACCGACATCTCGTAGGCGCGGGGATCCCCCTGTTTGGCGGCAAAGTCACAGAACTTGCAGGAGAGGACGCAGATGTTTGTGGGCTCGATTTTCTGGTTGAGGACGAAATAGACGGCGTCCCCGCTCCGCTCCTTCTGGACCGCCGAGGCCATGGCCCCGAGCCCGATCAGGTCGGGCGACTGGTACATCGTCACCCCGTCGGAGAGCGTCAGACGCTGGCCGCGCTCGATCTTTTCCCAGACAGGGATCAGTTTTCTGTCGCGTATGTGCATGCAGCCTCTTGTTGTCGTTGTGCGGAATACTAAGAACGCCAGTAGCTCTCCCAGCGTTCCTCGACTCTCTTGGTAACTCCCCCCGACATCGCCAGCGGGGCGGGATACCCCTTCTTCCATGTTGCGTCGATCCCCATCGCTCCGCCGTAGACCGGCGCGATGCCGATCAGCCTCTGCTCGGCGAAGAGGACGTCCCGTTCGCAATCGAACCGGGTGAAAATTCCCCAGATGGTGTTCTCCCTGTCGCGGATATCGACGTCGTCGCTCACCGTCACTATCAGGGGGACCGCGGCAAGGGGAGGATGCCGGAGGAGCTTCCCGAGCACCTGGCGGCCGTCGCGGCTCACCCTGACGACGAGCATCGTACCGTCGATGAGCGTCTCGTCGAGGATCCTCCGGTCAACGTCGTGGAGCCGCCCGATCCGCCTGGCCGGCGTATGCTTCCGGCGCGATAGGGCGCTCCGCTCCTTGTGCGTCGCATCGAGGATCATCTTGCTCCCCAGGTTCATCCGGGCGCTCGTGAAGTCGAGCGTGTCGAGCGGGACACGCGGGATCATGACAAAATCGCCGTGCGGATCGAAGTGATCGCGCACCTGGCCGAGGACCTCCGAAAAATTCCTGACGTCGACACCTTCGCTCACAAGGATGATGCACTTGGTGAGGGCAAGCTGCGACATCCCCATCAGGCCCAGCGCGGTTTTCATCGCTTCCCTGGCGTACCGCTGGTCCACGGCCACGACAAGGAGGTTGTGAAAGCCCGCTTCATAGTATGCCCACATGGCGGTCACCTCGGCATGGAGCAGGCGCACGAGGGGGGAGAGTATCCTCTGCGTCGCGTCCCCCAGGAACTTGTCCTCCATCGGAGGGATCCCCACGACGGTGGCGGGGAAGACGGGATTGCGCCGGCGGGTGAGCGCGCTGACGTGAAACACCGGAAACTCCGACGCCGCGGAGTAGTGGCCGAAGTGGTCGCCGAAGGGCCCCTCCATGCGTCGTTCCCCCGGCTGGACGATCCCCTCGAGGACGAACTCGGCGGAGGCGGGGACGGCGATGGAGACCGTCCTCCCCCTGGCGAACTCCGTCCTCTTCCCCCTGAGGAATCCCGCGAACATCGCCTCGTCGATATTCTCCGGCAGGGGCGCCACGGTCGCCAGAATGAGCGCGGGGTCGGTCCCGATCGCCACGGCGAGCTCGAGCGGACGCCCGAGCTTCTCCGCCTTCGCGTAGTGAAATCCCCCCCCCTTCTGTATCTGCCAGTGCATCCCCGTGGTGCGCGCGTCGAACACCTGCATCCGGTACATCCCCATGTTCCTCTTCCCCGTCACGGGGTCGTATGTCACGACCTGCGGGAGCGTGATGAAACGCCCCCCGTCCTCCGGCCAGCAGGTCAGTACGGGGAGCCGGTCAAGGTCCGGCTCCTCGGTCACCTCCTGCGAAGGGGCGCTCCGCACAATGCGCACGGGCGTATGGAGGAAGCGCGAGACGGTACTCCTGTGTGCCACGAGCGGGGCGAACTTCGGGGGGAAGGCCTCCTCGAAGAACCGTATGAGGTCTTCGCCGATCTCCCCCGGGTCCCTTCCGAGCGCGAGCTCGCACCTCCTGTCGCTTGCAAGCGCGTTGACGACGACAGGGTAGGGAGAGCCCTTGACGCGCTCGAAGAGGATCGCCGGCTTCGACTCGCGGAGTGCGCGGGAGGCGATGGCCGTGATCTCGAGCGCGGGGTCGACCTCGACGCTCGTGCGTACGAGCTCGCCGCAGGATTCGAGGTAGCGGGTGAAGTCGCCGAACGAGGTGAACGTCACTCCAGGTCCTCCGAGCGCCACGCGCGGCCGCTGCGGACGCCGATCTGGGAGAGCACCCTGTCGGTAAATGCCCCCACGAACTCCTCCGTCCCTTTCGGGACGAAGTAGCACGGCGGGGAGATGGGCATGATGACCGCCCCGTACGACGAGAGCCGGGCGCACTGCTCGAGCGTGAGCGTGGAGAGCGGCGTCTCCCGCACGCAGAGGATGAGCTTCGTCCGCTCCTTCAGGCAGACCTGCGCCGCACGCGTGATGAGCGTGTCGCCGATCCCCGAGGCGATCTTCCCGACGGTGGAGGTCGAGGCGGGGATGACGACCATCGCGTCAAGCGCGTTGGAGCCGGAGGCCACCGGAGCGGCCAGGTCGTCGTCGGAGAACGTCCGCCGGACGAACGGCTTCAGGTCCTTCTCCCCCATGCCGAGCTCGTCGCGGAGCAGCACCTTCCCCCAGGAGCTGACGATGAGGAATTTCTCCGCGGGGCACTTCCTGAGGAAATCGAGCGCGAACATGGCGCCGGAGGACCCGGTGACGGCGACGACGATTTTCATGCGTAGAGACCGATGAAGACCATGCAGAAGACCGCGAACCCCGCGACGGCGTTGATCCTGAAGAAGGCCAGGTGGACGTCTTCGGCCTTCCGCTGCTCCATGTAGAGCAGTCCGCCCGTCACGAGAAGGAGCGGGAGCGCCAGGAGCGACATCGTCGAATAGACGAAGAGCGCCACGAGGAGACCGAAGGCGACGGCGTGGAAGAGGGCCGAGATGCGCAGCGCCGTCCGTTTCCCGAACCGGGCCGGGAAGGAGTAGAGCGAAGAGCGGCGGTCGAATTCCTCGTCGAGCGTCGCGTAGATGATATCGAACCCCGACACCCAGAAGAGTGTGAACAGGGCAAGGAGCGCGGGGACCTGGAGATTGGCGAACGAGGGGGAGACGGCGAACCATCCGCCCAGCGGCCCCATGGCAAGCCCGAGACCGACCCCGAAATGGGCGAGCGGCGTGTAGCGCTTCATCGTCGGGTAGATGATGAAGACGGCAAGGGGGACGGGGGCCATGAAGAAACAGAAGGAGGAGATGGTCCAGGCCGAACCGAAGTAGAGCGCCAGTCCCGCGATCATCACCCAGGAGGCTTCCCAGAGTGTCATCCGTCCGCTCGGCAGGTCGCGTGACGCCGTCCGGGGGTTGCGGGCGTCGATCTGCCTGTCGATGATCCTGTTGAGCGCGAAGGCCACCGTGCGGGCGCCCGTTGCGGCCGTCAGGACGAGCAGGAGAAGACCCAGGGGGGGAGCGCCGCTGCGCGTGGCGAGCAGCACGCCGCTGTAGATCAGCGGCAGAGAGAAGAGCGTGTGTTCGATCTTGACGAATGAAAAGTATTTATTCACAAACGGTCCCCTCGTTCATTCCCACTCGATTGTCGCCGGAGGCTTGGAGCTGATGTCGTAGACGACGCGGTTGATCCCCGGGATCTCGTTTGTGATGCGCCCCGAAATGGCGGCAAGGACCTCGTGGGGCATCCGGAACCAGTCGGCGGTCATCCCGTCGACGCTTGCCACGGCGCGCACGGCGGCGCTGTACCCGTAGGTTCTCCCGTCCCCCATCACGCCGACGGAGCGGACCGGGAGAAGGACGACGAATCCCTGCCAGATATCGCGGTAGAGCCCCGCCCGGCGCACCTCCTCGACGAAAATCTCGTCCGCCTCGCGCAGCAGCGCAAGCCGTTCGCGCGTCACGTCGCCGAGCACGCGCACGGCGAGCCCGGGGCCCGGGAACGGATGGCGCCAGAGAAGATCTTCGGGAAGCCCCAGGTCCGCGCCCACGGCCCGCACTTCGTCCTTGAAGAGCTCGCGGAAGGGCTCGACAAGACGGAGGTTCATCGTCTCCGGAAGCCCTCCCACGTTGTGGTGCGACTTGATCGTCACCGAGGGCCCCTTGAACGACGTCGACTCGATCACGTCCGGGTAGAGCGTCCCCTGCGCCAGGAAATCGACCTTCCCGATCTTCTTTGCCTCGCGCTCGAAGACCTCGATGAAGAGCCTGCCTATCGTCTTCCGTTTGGCCTCGGGATCCGTGATCCCGGCGAGCGCATCCAGAAAAAGGTCGGAGGCATCTACGTAGACAAGCGGGATATTGTACATGTCGCGGAACGTCCGGACGACGGCCTCGGACTCGTTCTTGCGCATCAGCCCGTTGTTGATGTGTATGCACGTGAGGCGGTCGCCGACCGCCCTGTGCAGCAGGAGCGCGGTGACGGAGGAATCCACCCCGCCGCTCAGCGCGCAGAGGACCTTCCCCCCGCCCACGGTGCGCCTGACGGCCTCGATGGCGTCGTCGAGGAAGGCCGAGGGGCTCCAGGACCCCTTGCAGCCGCATACGCGGTAGAGGAAATTCCGGAGGATCTCTCCCCCCTTCGGCGTGTGGACGACCTCCGGGTGGAACTGCACGCCGTAGATCTTCTTCTCCTTCTGGCGTATGGCGCACACGGGCGCGTTCGCGCTGTGGGCGATTGCTTCGAACCCCGGGGGCATCCGCGTGATATGGTCGCCGTGGCTCATCCAGACATTGAGGCCGCCGGGGCCGTCGGGGGCGATGCCGGCAAAGAGGTCCCCCGCATCGTCGACGGTGAGCAGGGCCGGGCCGTACTCGCGCCGGGCGGCCCGGTCCACTTCACCCCCCAGCTGGAAGGCGATAAGCTGCAGGCCGTAGCAGATGCCGAGGACCGGGATGCCGAGCTCGAACACTTCGGGCGAGGAGAGCGGGGCCCCCTCGTCGTACGCGCTGTGGGGGCTCCCGGAGAGTATGATCCCCATAGGCCGGAGCGCGCGGATGCGCTCCACGGAGATCGTGCAGGGGTGAAGCTCAGAATAGACGCCCGCCTCACGCACGCGGCGGGCGATCAGCTGGGAATACTGGGCGCCGTAATCGAGGACAAGGACGAGTTCGTTGTGGATCATCGGGCGGGATTCAGGGATTGCTCCAATATACAGAATTTCCCGTTCTTCTCCAACGCGCGAGCGCCCCTCACCGGCCTTTTGATCCTGCGCGCGGGGCAGGACGCTTTTTCCGCGGCTTCCGCAGGAAGTCGTCAAGGACCTCAGGGATGCCGGGCCGCGTCACCTCCTCGAGCGCGTACCTGACGCGCACCGAAGGCTTCGCGATCTTGAGGACGCGCCGGAGGTCGATCGGCGTGCCGATGACGACGGTGTCGCAGGGGACGGCGTTGATCGTCGCCTCCAGGTCCTTCACCTGCCCGTCGCCGTACCCCATCGCGGGGAGGACCGCGCCGGTGCGGGGGTATTTGACGTACGTCGCGGCGATCGAATCCACCGCGAAGGGGCGCGGGTCGACGATCGACCGGGCGCCGAACATCTTCGCCGCGATCGTCCCGGCGCCGAACTGCATCTCGCCGTGCGTCAGCGTCGGACCGTCCTCGACGACAAGGACGCTCCTGGAGCGGATCAGCGATTCGTCCTCGACCGTGATCGCGGAGTTCGCCCTGATGACGACCGCGCCCGGGTTGATCGAGCCGACGTTCGCGATGACGCGCTCGACGTTCTCCGGCGGCGCAGAATCGACCTTGTTGACGACGATGACGTCGGCAAGCCGGACGTTCGCCTGGCCCGGGTAGTACGTCATCTCGTGCCCCGGCCTGTGGGGGTCGACGACCGTGATCGTCAGGTCCGCCCTGTAAAACGACATGTCGTTGTTCCCGCCGTCCCAGACGATCACGTCTGCCTCCTTTTCCGCCTGGCGCAGTATCGCCTCGTAATCGACACCGGCGTAGATGATCGTCCCCTCGACGATATGGGGTTCGTACTCCTCCATCTCCTCGACGGTGCACTTGAAGCGGACGAGGTCGTCGAGCGTCGCGTAGCGCTGGACGCGCTGCCTGACAAGGTCGCCGTACGGCATCGGGTGGCGTATGGCCACAACGCGCTTCCCCCTGCTCCGCAGGTAGGCGCACACCTTCCGGGAGGTCTGGCTTTTCCCGGAGCCGGTGCGCACCGCGACGACGGCGATGACGGGGACCTTCGACGGGATCATCGTGTGGTCCCCGCCCAGGACCGTGAAATCGGCGCCGAGCGCCATCACCATCGAGGCCCTGTCCATGACGTAGGCGTGCGACACGTCGGAGTAGGAGAAGACCACCTCGTCCACGCGGAGCTTCCTGATCAGCGCGGGGAGCTCGGATTCGGGATAGATCCGGATCCCGCGCGGGTACGCGGGCCCGGCGAGCTTCGCGGGATATTTCCTCCCCTCGATGTTCGGTATCTGCGTCGCGGTGAACGCAACGACCTCCACCGACCTGTCGCTCCTGTAGACGGTATTGAAATTATGGAAGTCCCTCCCCGCCGCCCCCATGATGAGTACCCGTTTCTTCGGCATGCAAGCTCCTTAGTTCGGCAAGTGTCTGTTAGCGAATGATCTGCGTTCCGCCGCGGCCGGCGACGGCGTCGATCAGGTGTTCTGAATTCGTGATGAGCGCCTTCCCGCCCCCCCGTGCCAGGAAGACCATCGCGGCCCGGATCTTGGGCCCCATGCTCCCGTCCGGGAACTGTCCCGCCGCCAGGTGGGCGCGGCACTCCTCCACGGTCAGGAGCGGGAGCCGGCGCTGCGACGGCTTCCGGTAGTCCAGGCAGACCATCTCCTCGTCGGTATCGATGGCGAAAAAGTCCGCGCCGAGCTGCGCGGCGAGTATCGCCGAGGTGTGGTCCTTGTCGATGACCGCCTCGACGCCCTTCGTAATATCGTGGTCGTTGAAGACCGGGACGCCGCCCCCGCCCCCGGCGATGACGACGAGTCCCCTGTCGACACAGGCCCGGATCGCCTCGAGCTCGATGATCCCCTTCGGCTCCGGCGAGGCGACGACGCGGCGGAATCCCCGCGAGGAGTCCTCGACAATGTCCCAGTTGAAAAGGTCCCTGTACCGCGCGGCCTCGTCCCTTGTGTAAAAGGGGCCTATCGGTTTCGTCGGCCGGGAAAACGCGGGATCGTTCCTGTCGACGAGCACCTGCGTCACGAGCGAGACGACCGGGGTCGCGAGCCCCTCCGCCTGGAGCGCCTGCCAGAGCGCATACTGCAGCACGTACCCGATCTCCCCCTGCGTGGAGGCAACGCAGCAGTCCAGCGGCATCCGGTAGGCGTGCGCGGCCGCAAGCTCGGAGCGGACGAGTGCCGCACCGACCTGCGGCCCGTTGCCGTGGGTCAGCACGACGCGGTAGCCCGCTTCAATAAGCCGGACGACAACGCCGGCGGTGTCGACCGCGTTCTGGAACTGTTCCTGCGCCGTCCCTTTCTGGCCCGACCGTATGAGGGCGTTCCCCCCCACGGCGACAAGGACGAGCCCTCTGGAGTCCTCAGCCACGCAGAAGCTCGACCATGATCGCCTTCTGGGCGTGGAGCCGGTTTTCCGCCTGGGTGAAGACGACGGAGTTCGGAGAATCGATGATCTCGTCGGTCACCTCTTCCCCCCTGTGCGCGGGGAGGCAGTGCATGAATATCGCATCCTTCCTGGCCAGGCCGAAGAGCTCCCTGTTCACCTGGTACGGGCGGAAGATCCTGCGGCGTGCCTCAGCCTCCCCTTCCTGGCCCATGCTCGCCCAGGTGTCTGTGTAGACGACATCCGCCTCCCGCACGGCTTCGGCGGGGTCCTCCGTCCAGGCGATGGAAGCCCCGCTCTCAAGCGCAATCTCCCCGGCACGGCGCGTGACCCCCGCGTCCGGCCTGTACCCCCCCGGTGTCGCCACGCAGAGCGTCCCGCCGAGTTTGGCGGCGCCGAGCATCAGCGAGTGGGCAACGTTGTTCCCGTCCCCGACGTAGGCGATCTTGAGCTTCCGGAGGTTCTTCCTGCATTCGATGATCGTCATGAAATCCGCCATGGCCTGGCAGGGGTGCTCGAGGTCCGTCAGGCCGTTGATGACGGGGATGGAGGCGTACTCGGCCATCGACGTGCAGATCCCGTGGCCGAACGTCCGGATCATGATCCCGTCCACCATCCGCTCGAGGTTTTTCGCCACGTCGTAGACCGATTCCCTCTTCCCCAGGCTGATGTCGGCCGGTGTCAGAAGCAGTGAATCCCCCCCGAGCTGTTTGATGCCGACGGTGAACGTCGTCCGGGTCCGGAGCGAGGGCTTCTCGAAGATGAGCGCCATCATCTTCCCCTCGAGCACCTTCCTGTACCTGCGCGGCGCGGCCTTCATGCGGGCGCCGAGATCGAGGAGCCCCCTGATTTCCCGTGCAGAACAATCGTCGATCGATACAAAATCCCTCCCCCGCAACCCCTTCCCGGCAGCCTTCGCGGATTTCTTTTTCACGGATGAACTCCCTGTGGATTCTGAGGGGATGATCGTTGTATATTGCCAATGTACGGAAATTTCGCCACTGGTTCAATCAGGCTGCTTCGGCCGCCTGACGCGCAATGACGGGGAGTATTGTATGAATGTCGCATTCCAGGGAATTCACGGGGCGTACAGCGAAGCCGCCGCCCGCTCGAACCTGGGGAAGGATGTCACGACCGTCCCCTGCGAGACGTTCGCGGAGGTGTTCGACAGGGTGGAGCGGAGGCGATCGGACCGCGGCGTGATTCCGATCGAAAACTCGCTTGCCGGGAGCATCCATGAGAACTACGACCTTCTCCTGGCGCACGGGCTCCACATCGTCGGCGAACAGCACGAGCGGATCGAGCACGCGCTCATGTGTCCTCCGCGCGGCACGCTCGGGGGACTGACCACCGTCCGCTCGCACCCCCAGGCGCTTGCGCAGTGCAGCCGCTTCCTCCTTGCCCATCCGTCGATCAAAGCGGTCCCGTTTTTCGACACCGCCGGGGCCGCCGAAGCCGTCGCACGGGAGGGGCACGCCGCCGCGGGCGCGATCGCCGGGACGCACGCCGCCCGGTTGTACGGGCTCAGGATACTGAAGAGAAACATCGAGAACAGCCCGAACAATTACACCAGGTTCCTTGTCCTGGCGCGCGCGCCCTGGAAATCCGCGCACGGGACGAAGACGCGCTCGAGCATCGTCTTCACGCCGGCGGCGAACCGCCCGGGGATCCTCTTCCATATCCTCGGCGTGTTCGCGCTCCGCGACATCGACCTGCTCAAGATCGAGTCGCGCCCCGACCCCCGGTCCCCGTTCGAGTACCGGTTCTACGCCGATATCGCGGGGGGGCCTCACGAAGACCGCGTCGCGCGCGCCTTCGATCACCTGAAGGAGATCGTCTCCCAGTTCAGGCTTCTCGGCACGTATCCCGCCGCAGACGCCCCCGCCGTGCGCCGCCGGGCATGAGCGCGATGGCACGGGCCGCCGGGGGGAGGGGGGCATCGTTCAATACGCCCAACAGGTTCGAGTCTCTTCACCGCGAAATATTCCCGCCCGACGTGGCGGAAGACCCCGCGCCTGAGGATCCCGGGGAATCCCGCCGGACGATCCCGACACGCTATTTCCACGACAGTTCCCGGTCCATACTGGTACGGAACGACAGCCCGGATATACCGTTCACGTTCAGCCTGAACCCGTACAGGGGGTGCGAGCACGGCTGCATCTACTGTTATGCACGCCCCTCCCATGAGTACCTCGGTTTCTCCGCCGGCGTCGATTTCGAAACGACGATCATGGTGAAGGCGGACGCCCCCGGGCTCCTTGAAGCGGCCCTCGCCTCGAAGGGGTGGGTTCCCCAGACCGTCACGCTCTCCGGCAACACCGATCCCTACCAGGGGGTCGAGCGGAAGCTCGCGATCACGCGACGGTGTCTCGAGGTCTTTCTCCGGGCGGGGAACCCGGTGAGCATCATCACCAAGAACGCCCTCGTGTTGCGCGACCTCGACATACTCTCGGCGATGGGGCGCCTGGGGATCGTGCACGTCATGCTCTCGATCACGAGCCTGAAGGGGGACCTCATCAGGATCATGGAGCCGAGGACATCGGCGCCGGCACGCCGCCTGGAGGCGATCGAGGCGCTCGCCGCACACGGGATCCCGGTGGGCGTCAACATCGCGCCCGTGATCCCGGGCCTCACCGATGAAGAGATCCCCCGCATACTCGCCGAGGCCGCCGCGCGCGGAGCGGAGACCGCGTCGTACATACTCATGAGGCTCCCGGGCGCCGTGAAGAACCTGTTCCTCGAATGGCTCGAGCGTGAACTCCCGGAAAAACGCTCGCGCGTCCTCGGGAGGATCCGGGACACGCGCGCCGGAAACCTGAGCGACCCCCGTTTTCACTCCCGGGGGAGGGGCGAAGGGGAGTTCGCAGAGTCGATCAGGTCGCTCTTCACGCTTTCGGCATCCCGCGCCGGCATCAGGGGGAGCTGGCCCGAGCTGACGACCGGGCATTTCCGGCGTATCACTCCGGGACAGCAGGACCTCTTCGATCGTTGAATCTGATCCCGAATCTCCGTATTTTGCTTCTCTTTCTTAACGGAGATTCCCGACATGCCAGACACAGGGTTCCACCCTCTTCCCTTTTCAGCTCGCCACTGCGGTCCTGATGCC
>DATJPH010000302.1:0-4406 GCA_035506475.1 Bacteroidota bacterium
GCGCTTTGCCGAACGGGATGCAGTAGTCAAGCGTCCCCGATGGAACAGGAAACTCTTTCGCATACAGCGAGTGGTGCTCTATAATAAGAACAGGATCGTTCGAACGCATCGCCGAATTGAACAGGCCGATGTATTCGAAACTGTCTGATGGGGCCACAATGCGCCAGCCGGGGAAGAGGCTGTAGAGTCCGACCGGATCCATGGAATGCTGTCCGCCGTACCCGCAGCCGATCGCAACGCGCGTACGGACAACGAGGGGGAGGTCCGTCGTGTTTCCGTACATATGGCGCGCTTTCCCGATCTGGTTGAACATCTGGTCGGCTGCCACCAGTGCAAAATCGGGGAACATGATCTCCACGACAGGCCGCATCCCCGACATCGCCAGCCCGAGCGCGAGACCCGTGAATCCGCCCTCCGCGATCGGGGTGTTGAGGACGCGGGGTCCGTATTTCGCCGGGAGACCCTTCGTGGCCCCGTAGGCCCCCCCTCCGAAATTCGCCACGTCCTCCCCGAGGACGATAGTCTCAGGATCCCGCTCGAGCCATGATCCGGTGACCTCGGCGATCGCGTTGGAATATCGCATCGGGACGAAATCGGCAAAATCTGTCCGCTCGGAGAACTTTACCCCGTTCCACTCTGCGCCGCTGCTCCGCATCCCCGTTTCAACCGTGTCGAGCCCCGGCCAGAGGCCGGCGCGCACCTTCCGGGGGGCCCCTCGCTCGGTGCACGTATCGACGGCGCGCTCGACGACGTCCCGGGCAAACACGCGGAGGCCGTCAATCTGCGTGCGCGAGAGAATTTTCGCCGACTCCAGATCACGGGGGAACGCACTTATCACCTCACGCTCCTTCGAGCGGGCCTCCTCCTCTTTCGACCTGTACCCGAACGCGCTCCCCGGCTGATCCCCCGCGTGATGGTACCGCCTGTAGCAGAGCGCCTCGATGAGGCATGGCCCGCCCCCCGAGCGAATGTCCGCCGCCGCGGACGAGATGAGCCCGTGGATCCCGACGACGTCGTTCCCGTCGACCCTGTACCCCTTCATTCCGTAGGACGCCGCCCGGAGATACAGGTTCTCGATGGCACAGGCCTGGCGTAGAGGAGTCGCGACCGAGTACGCATTGTTTTCAATGAAGCAGAGAAGCGGCAGGTGCCAGAGCCCCGCCAGGTTCAGCGCCTCGTGGAACGATCCGATGTTCGTCGCGCCGTCACCGAAGAAGCAGACGACGATGTTTCCCGTCTTCCGGAATTGTTCTGCGAACGCCGCCCCCGCGGCAAGCGGAATGCCCCCGCCGACGATCGGGTTGGAACCGAGAAACCCCGCCTGCGCAAACCGGAGGTGCATGGATCCCCCCCTTCCCGCGCAGTACCCCGGCGCGAGCCCCATGATCTCCGCGAGCGCCTTATCCAGCACTTCCTGCCCAGCACCGGGGAGAGACCCGGATGCGGGATCCCAGTCATCGGGAAGGACATACTGCAGCGCCTTGGAGAGGAACTCATGGTGCGCCCTGTATGTCGCCACCATCTTGTCCGACCTCCGGAGCGCGGCGACGACGCCCGCCGCCACGGCTTCCTGCCCCACGCTCGTGTGCACGGGGCCCCAGAGGCAATCGTCGGCTTTCAGGCGAAGGAGCGCATGCTCGAATTCGTTGATGAGGAATATGTCGAACAACATCCGCACGGCAGTCCCGCGGGGGAGCTGCCGGAGATCGTTCCCGTCCGAGTGCCATTCCTGATAATCCGTGTCAACGTTAAGTCCTGTCTTTTTCATTCGTCAGTCCATGATGAATCCGCCGTTCACATCAAGAATTTCACCGGTGATATACCGGGACCGTGCAGAGGCAAGGAAGAGGACGGCCTGCGCGATCTCCTCCGGTTCCCCGTAGCGCTTGAACGGTATCTTCGCGGCAAACTCCGCGTTGGCACGCTCGCCCCAGGCGTCCGTCATCGGTGTCTTCGTCGGTCCGGGACAAACCGCATTCACGTTGATCCCGAAGGGGGCAGCCTGCAGGGCAAGGCTCTTCGTGAAGCAGATGACACCCGCCTTGCTCGCCGCGTAGTGGGCCCCGACGACGAGCCCCCCGATCTTCGCGGACGCGGAGGCCATGCTGATGATCTTCCCCCTGCCCCGCTCTTTCATGACGCGAAACGCCTCGCGCGAGAGGAGGAAGACCGAACGGAGGTTGACCGCCATGACACGGTCCCAGTCAGCGGCCTTGATATCCAGGATCGGGGTCTCCAGAGAGATCGCCGCGTTGTTCACCAGTATGTCGGGGGGCCCGAACGCTTGGAGCGTCGAGCGGATGAGGCCGAGGACATCCTTCTCCTCCGCAACGTCCACGGGGACGGCTAACGCCTTCCCCCCCAGCTCCTTCACGCGCCGGGCGGCATCCTCAATCCCCTCTTTTTTCAGATCGGCGAGAACGACCGACGCCCCTTCCTGTGCAAGCAGGAGGGCCGTTGCACGGCCTATGGCCCCCCCGGCGCCCGTGATGATGGCGACACTCCCTGTAAGTTCCATCGTTGCTCAGTGCTCCTGTATAAGAGGTAAGGTCTCCGATGCGCGGTGCAACACCGCGACACGAGCATCACTGCCGGCGATCCCGAACGCCATGGCAAGCGCGGATTGGGGGTCCGGCGCATGGCCGAGGTTGACCGCATCGAGGATTTCCGGAGGTATCCCGCCTGTGACGAGAATGCAGGTGACTTTTTTTTCGAAAGTCGCTTCCGCGACCTGGACCATGTGGACCGCCGCCACGCGGTGCGGGAACTCCCCCTGTTCGACAAGACGGAGGATCTCATTGCGGGAGCGGTAGCCGACGCGTCGAATAACGTCTCCGTGCGTCGCCGAGAGGCCTTCATAGCACGGGGAGACGATGATGACGACGCCCCCGTCGCGGACCGCGAGCGAAGCGTTGTCGAGCGCCTTGTTGACCTGCCAGAACTCGATATCGAACGGGTAGCCGTCCGCGACGACGATGTCCGCCTTCCCGGGGAGCGTGACTGTGTGGGCCCGCATGGCAGGCGGGACCCCCTTCCTGTGTGCCTCGACCGGGTGGCCGTACACCGCGGCGCAGACGGCCCCTTCCCCGTCGAGCACCACGTTCAGTATAGCGCTCAGCCCCGCGGCCATCGCGGAATTGTCGATCGCCTCCCGTATGGCGTTCTCCCGCTTCCCGATGACGGCTTCGGCCGGGAGCCCGACGCGCACCCAGTGAAAATCGGCGCTCGTCTTCGGACCGCAGAGTCCCGGGATAATAATATTGCATCCCCCCGTAAACCCGCACACGTCCATGGGCATGATCTGGCCGAGCCCGACCACAAAATCGTACTCGCGCATCTTCCGGTTGACCCAGACGTCGATCCCGGGGGGGACGCGGCCGGCAAAGTAGAGGTTGTCGGGATTCGTCCATTCGTGATTCGTGACACGGAACTTCCCGACGATCCCCGCACCGAGCTTCTCCCGCATCTCGCGTTCGGTCATCAGCCGGTGCGAGCCGAGCGCCATGATAATCTCGACTGCGCCATCCGGGATCCCGGCTGCGCGGATCTCCTCCAGCACGAGGGGGAGCATCGTCCTGACGGGGGTCGGCCTGTGATGGTCGTCCGAGACGACAAGGACGTTTTTTTTCCCCGCGAGAGCGTCCCGTAGCCGCGGGGCTGCCACAGGGTGTGCAAGGGCATCTGCGATAATCCCGTCCTCCGACATGCCGGGACTCACAGGCGTGGGCGCAAAGACACCCAGGAGATTCCCTCCCGGGATCTCCATCGGGGGGACGCCTTCATAGGGGAATCGAACGGTGGCCATGGGGGGGGAAGAGGTTGCGAGGTTCAGTGCGAGCCGGCGAACTGGCTTGTGGACCCGAGGCCTTCGCTCCCGAGAGCCTGGTACCCCCCGTCGACAGGAAGATCGGCGCCTGTGATGAACGCGGCATCGCCGCTCAGGAGAAAGAGTATGGCGGCGGCAACTTCGACGGTTTCTCCGAGGCGGCGCAGCATGTGATATTCCCCCCAGACCGGCTCCCATTTTGCCCGGTCCCCCCCGGCAGCCTTCTCGACCTCCCTCGTCCATATCCAGCCAGGGCTTACGCTGTTCACGCGGATCCCGAGCGGCGCCAGATCAAGGGCCATGCAGCGCGTGAGGTTTTCGACCGCCCCCTTCGCGCTGTTGTATGTCCACCGGTTGGGCTGCGCGATACGTGCGGAGATGCTCGATACGTTCACGATCGCGCCGCCGCCCCCCCGCTTCATAACCTCGGCAACGGCGGCCCCCATCGTGGCGTACGCGATCGGGCCGACCCGGTATGTCCGCTCCCAGTCCCCCCGTGACGCGTCGCGCCCCTTTGCGACGAACGAGAAGGCATTGTTCACAAGACAGTCCACCCGTCCCCATTTCGCAATCGCCTCCC
>DATJPH010000303.1:0-5450 GCA_035506475.1 Bacteroidota bacterium
AGTCCCAGAACATCTCCGCCGTGGTCCGGTCCGTTTGCCGGAGAGCCTCCACTCCCGCCCAGCTCGTCCCGCCTGCGCCGGCGACGTCAATGATGGTGACCCCGGCGTCGAGCAGCCGCCTTATCACGTCCGTGGAGAGTCCCGCGCCGATCTCCTTGACGATCAGGGGGATCGGCAGGCTCCGCGCGAGCATGGCGATCCCCTGGAGCACCCCCCGGAACGAAGGGTTCCCCTCAGGCTGCAGGAACTCCTGCAGCGGATTAAGGTGGACGGCGAACGCGTCAGCGCCGATGAGCTCGGCAAGCCTCAGGGCCGCGGAGGCGTCTTTCATGCCGGCGACCTCCGCGGCGCCGATGTTGCCGACGACGGGGATCGTGGGGGCGGCTTCGCGCACGACACTGAACGTCCTGTGGAACCGGCTCTCCTCGAGAGCCTGCCTCTGGCTTCCGACACCGAGCGCGATGCGCGCTGACTCGCAGACGGCGGCAAGGTCCCTGTTGATGGCGAGCGCGTCGGGATACCCTCCGGTCATGCACGAGACCATCAGGGGGAGCGCCAGCTCTCTGCCGAGGAACGTCGTCCGCGTGTCGATGTCGTCGAGGTTGAGCTCGGGGAGGGCGTTGTGGACGAATTCGAGCCGCTCCAGCCCCGTCGTCTTCCCCCTGAACCGGACGTCCTTCGTCAGCGTGATGTCCACGTGCTGCTTCTTGCGTGACGTCGTCCTGTGAGGGGGGGATCTTCTGGGCATGCGGGCCGGGGACGTTGAAAAGGAAATTCGCATGAAAATAGCGATTTCACCCAAGAGAATCAATCGGACGCTCCCGCCCCCGCGGCAGTGTCCGGCGTCACTCCATTCTCGTTGATTCTTGCCCCCTCTTTCCTTACCTTTCATGACATTTTTTTATCATCCCCAGTGCAGGTCATCTAAAGTTAATGCGCGCCATCATTCCGGTGGCTGGAGTAGGAAGCCGCCTCCGGCCTCACACATTCGCACTTCCCAAAGTCCTCCTGAACGTCGCCGGTAAGCCCATCCTGGGGCATATCATCGACAAGATTGTCGGGGAGGGGATCAACGAGGGGACGATCGTCGTCGGGATCATGGGGGATAAGATCAGGGAGTACGTCTCCCAGGCCTACCCCGGCTTCCGCGCGGAGTATGTCGAACAGGAAGAGCGCCTCGGCCTCGGGCACGCAATCTCCCTTTCCCGCCACACGATCGGCCAGGAGCCCGTCCTTATCATACTGGGGGACACGATATTCGATGTCGACCTTACGCCGGTCCTCAAAGGGAGCACGACGGCCATCGGCGTCAAGGCCGTGGACGATCCCCGCAGGTTCGGCGTGGCGGAGGTCTCCGGCGGCAGGATCACGAGGCTCGTCGAAAAGCCCGAGAAGCCCGCCACGAACCTCGCCGTGGTGGGACTCTACTATATCCGCAATCCGAAGCTCCTTACCGGGTGCCTCGACGAGCTTGTCGCGCGGGACCGGCGTACGAAGGGGGAGTACCAGCTCACGGACGCCCTGCAGATGATGATCGAGAAGGGAGAGTCGATGACCCCCTTCATGGTGGAAGGATGGTACGACTGCGGAAATCCCGAGACGCTCCTCTCGACGAACAGGGCCCTCCTTGAAAAGCACTCCACCGGGCGCGCGATCCCGGGTGTCGTTATCAACGAACCGGTGTACATCGCCCCCACCGCGGTCCTGAGCAACTGCATCGTCGGCCCCCACACGAGCGTCGGCGACGGGGCGGAGATCTCCGACGCGGTCATACGAAATTCGATCATCAGCGAGAGCGCGAAGGTCCACGGGGCTCTTCTCGAAAACTCCATCATCGGCAACGGCTCGGTGCTCTCCGGGAGCTACCGCCGCATCAACGTCGGGGGCGCTTCCGAAATCGACTTCTACTGAATTGCATACACTAAGACACATTTCATTCTTGTAAGGAGCGCCATGTCATATCTTTTCACGTCGGAATCGGTGTCCGAAGGACACCCGGACAAAGTCTGCGACCAGATCTCGGATGCAGTTCTTGACGCAATCATCGCCCAGGACAAGCTCGCCCGCGTCGCGTGCGAGAGCTTTGTCACGACAGGCCTTGCATTCGTGGGGGGGGAAATCACGACCGATGCCTACATCGAAGTCCAGGACATCGTCCGCCAGGTGATCCGGGAGATCGGCTATACGAAGGCCGAGTACCGCTTCGACGCGGAATCCTGTTCGGTGATCTCGAGCATCCATTCGCAGTCGCCGGACATCGCACGCGGCGTGGATACCGGCGGCGCGGGCGACCAGGGGATGATGTTCGGCTACGCCACGAACGAGACGCCGGAGTACATGCCGATGTCCCTGATGTTCGCCCACAAGCTCGTCAGGAGGCTTGCGGACGTGCGGAAGAAACACTCGTCGCTCATGCCGTGGCTCCGCCCCGACGCGAAATCGCAGGTCACGATCGAGTACCACGGGCGGAAGCCCGTCCGCGTCCACACGATCGTCGTCTCGACGCAGCACGATGCTGGCGTCACGCAGAAGAAGATCAAGGAGGACGTCATCCGGCACGTCATCCGGCAGGTGATCCCCGCCGACCTGCTCGACAAGAACACGATCATTCATGTCAACCCGACGGGGCGCTTTGAAATCGGCGGCCCCCACGGGGACACAGGGCTCACCGGGCGCAAGATCATCGTCGACACGTACGGCGGCAAGGCCCCCCACGGGGGCGGCGCATTCTCCGGCAAGGACCCGTCCAAGGTGGACCGGAGCGCCGCGTATGCCACGAGGCATATCGCCAAGAACATCGTGGCATCGGGGCTCGCCGACGAGTGCCTCATCCAGGTCGCCTATGCGATCGGCGTCGCCCAGCCGGTGTCCGTGCACGTGAACACGTTCGGGACGGGGCGGATCCCCGACATCGAGCTTGACAAGGTGGTCCTGAAGGAAATTGACATGACGCCCCGCGGGATCATCAAGCGCCTCGATCTGCGGCGCCCGATCTACAGGAAGACTGCCGCGTACGGCCATTTCGGACGGAGCGACAAAGAGTTCACATGGGAGAAGCTCGATCTCGTCGACATGCTCCTGAAGGCTATAAAATAACGGACACTCATCATCGAAAGAGGAGCAATGAACTCTAAACCGGGAAAATTCAAGGTAGCAGATCTCAAGCTTGCGGCCGACGGCGATCGCCTCATTGAATGGGCGGAATCGCGGATGCCGGTCCTGATGGCCCTGCGTGCGCGCTATGCAAAGAGCAAGCCGTTCAAGGGCTACCGGATCGCCGGGTGCCTTCACGTCACGAAGGAGACCGCGGTTCTCGTCAGGACGTTCGTGGAGGCCGGGGCCGAAGTGAGCTGGAGCGGCTGCAACCCGCTGTCGACGAACGACGCCGTCGCGGCGTCCCTGGCCAGGCGCGGCACGTCGATATTCGCCTGGCACGGGATGAACGTCAAGGAATTCTACTGGTGCATCGAGGAGACCCTCAAGTTCCATCCCAACCTCACGCTTGACGACGGGGCCGACCTGATCTTCACGATTCACAACAAGCACCCCGAGTTTGCCGAGAAGTATGTCATCGGCGGTACGGAAGAGACGACGACGGGCGTCCACCGGCTGCGGGCGATGGCCGCGGACTCGGCGCTCAGGTACCCGGTGATTGCCGTCAATGATGCGGAAACAAAGTGGGACTTCGACAACGTCTACGGAACGGGGCAGTCGACGCTCGACGGCGTCCTGCGCGCGACGAGCGTTCTGCTGGCGGGCAAGAACGTCGTCGTCGCGGGGTTCGGTCACTGTGGCCGCGGGGTTGCGCTCCGCGCCAAGGGGCTCGGTGCCAACGTGATCGTGACCGAGGTGAAGCCGACCGCCGCCCTCAAGGCGACGCTCGAAGGATACCGCGTCATGAAGATGGACGATGCCGCGAAGGTAGGAGACCTCTTCATCACCGCGACGGGTGTGAAGGACGTGATTGTCGCCCGCCACTTCAGGACGATGAAGGACGGGGCGATCGTCTGCAATACCGGTCACTACGACTGCGAGATCAACCTCGTCGAGCTTGCGAAGTTCACGAAGAAGAAGCGTGAGATCCGGATGAACAACGAGGAGTACACGCTGAAAAACGGCAGGAAGCTGTACGTGCTGGCACAGGGGAGGCTCGTGAACCTCGCGGCCGCCGAAGGTCATCCCTCGGAGGTGATGGACATGTCGTTCGCCAACCAGTTCATGTCGCAGCTCCGCCTCGTGGAGCTCCACAGGAAGGGGATCCGGCTGGAAAACGCCGTGCACGACATCCCCCCGGCGCAGGACCAGGAAATTGCCGGCGTGAAGCTGTCGACGCAGGGTCTGAAGATCGACAAGCTGACCCCCGAACAGGTGGCCTACAATGAAGACTACTCCGCCGGCACCTAACCCGGGGAGAAAGGCATAAAAAACGACGAAAGCGACCGTGTGGTCGCTTTCGTCGTTTCTGGGGGAGGGGAGGTTACTTGGTCCCCGTCACCCGCTTGATGGCGAACAGGAGGTAATCGATGTTGAACGGTTTTGTGATGTAGTCGTCCGCTCCGAGTTTCAGCGTTTCGGTGGCGACGGAAAAGCCCACCCTGCCGGTCAGCATGATCACCTTGCAGGGGAGCCCCTTTTCCTTTATGAACTTCAGGACGTCGATCCCCGACTTCACGGGCATGTTGATGTCGAGGAGCATCAGGCCGTAGTTCCCCTTCTCCAGCATCGCAATCGCCTTTGCCCCGTCTTCCGCTTCATCCATAACGTACCCCAGCGGCACCAGCTGATCCTTGACAATACGTCGCAGGTCAGCGTCATCGTCGACAAAGAGAATTCGTAACTGGTCCATGGTCGCGGGTAGTATTATGCAACCGTATATACTGAATATAGCCCAAAAAGTCAAACTACGGGTATCTGCGTGACGCGCCGTCTGCTGACACATTGTCTGCTCCGCGCCCTCCTTCCCTTCACCGCTGGCGGGGTGCTCAATGCACATGCGCAGTCGGTGTTCCCTGTGTCGGTGTTCCCGTACGCGGAAAGTTTTGACTCTGTCGCCGGCCCGGGCCTTCCCGGCGGCTGGGAGTCGACGAGGAACCGGACATCGGCCGCCGCCGATATGACAGTCAGCCAGACAGCCCCCCGGTCGTTCCCCAACTGCGTCTCGGCGACCAATGCCACAGTCGCCCAGGCGCTCACATCACCGGAATTCGATTTTTCGCTCGTCAATCCCGATACAATCTCCTGGTTCATGCGGCGATCCTCCACGTTCACGGCCCCCGTGGTCGTCGAGTATTCCTCGGACGGGGGGAATGCCTGGATCCCCGTTCCGGGTGACACGCTTCTGAGCGACGGTTCGGCGGCGTACGAAGAAACGGCGAGGGTGCTTCCGCACGCTCTTGCGGGGATGAGCCGCGTGAGGCTCCGCTGGCGCATTGTCCCTGTCCCGACCGGGA
>DATJPH010000304.1:0-8341 GCA_035506475.1 Bacteroidota bacterium
TGACCGGGGGGAGCGGCGGGGCACCGTACGCGGGATTCTACCCGCAGCCCTTCAAGGTGTTCGACGTGACGGACCCTGCAAACCCCCGGCAGATCGACTTCGTTTTCATGGAGCGGGACGGGCAGCCCACGGAAGACAACGTCTGGGCGCCGGGCGGGGACCCGAACAACAGGGAGTATTTCTTCTTCATCGACGAGAACTACACGGCGACGGCGAAGCCCGAGTACACCGGGAACACGCTGGGCGCCCTCCTGTCGGCCAAGCCGTCGGTGTACGCCGGCTGGTATACGGTGACCGACACGTCGAAGCCGCCGTACAAGGCGGGTGACGTCTGGCGCATCACCGCGACGAAAGTCGTCACCGCGCAGGACAAGTGGTCGTTCAGCACGGCGGGGAGGAACCTCGTGAGCGATCCCGGCGTCGCGCGGCAGGACATCGTGAACATCAACGTGTTCCCGAATCCCTACTACGGCGTCAACACCGAGGAGCTGAACAAGTACCAGAGGTTCGTCACGTTCAGCCATCTTCCCCAGCACGCGACGATCAAGATCTTCAACCTCGCCGGCGTGCAGGTCCGGCAGATCGAGCACCTCTCCGCCAGCCAGTTCGAGCGGTGGGACCTCGCCAACGAATCCGGGTTCCCTGTGGGGAGCGGGCTGTACATCGCGCACATCCTCATGCCGGAGCTCGGCGGTGCGGTGAAGATCCTGAAGCTGGCGATCATCCAGGAACAGCAGATACTCGATCGATTCTAACGGAGAAGGAGAAACGACAATGAACTACATCAGAACGCTCTCAGCGGCACTTCTCCTTGTTGCCGTCGCCTCATCGATCGCCTCTGCGGGGGCCGGCAACAGGGTCGGGACCTCGGGCGCCTCCGAGCTCCTGATACCCGTGGGAACGCGGGACATCGGGATGGGAGGCTCGACGGCGGCGACGTCGTCGGGGATCGACGCACTCTTCTGGAACCCCGCCGCCGTGGCCAACATGAACAACTCGGTGGGGCTCTACGTGTCCCACATGAACTATATTGCCGATATCGGCGTCGACTACGGGGCGGTCGCCGCGAACTTCGAGGGGCTCGGCGTCATCTCGCTGAGCATCAAGTCGCTCGCCGTGGGCTCGATCCCCGTCACCACGACGGCGAACCCCGACGGGACGGGGCAGACGTTTTCGCCCCAGTTCTTCACCGCCGGGCTTACCTACTCGCGGAGGCTCTCCGACAGGATCGCGGTCGGGATCACGGGGAACCTGATCACCGAACGGCTCGGCGAAGTGAGCGCCTCCGGGTTCGGGTTCAACATCGGGGTCCAGTACAACAACCTGGCGAGCATCGAGGGGCTGAGCATAGGCGTCGTCGTCAAGAACATCGGTCCCCAGATGACGTTCACCGGCGCCGGGCTCCTCAACCAGGCCTCGGTAACGGGACAGAACCGGCCCCCGCAGTTCTATTCGATCGAGGCCGCGTCGTTCGAGCTCCCCTCGTCGATCGAGTTCGGGCTCGGGTACAAGAAGACGTTCACCGGGGATAATTCGGTCCTCCTCTCGACCGGATTCCAGAGCAACAATTTCTCCGACGACGAGTACAAGCTGGGGCTCGAGTACGCGTACCAGGACCTCTTCTTCGTGCGGGGCGGGTACGACCTGGCGCAGAAGGAATCGACGGACCTCGCGTACATCTTCGGGCCGACATTCGGCGCAGGGGTCCACACGTCGCTGGGGTCGACCGATATTACGTTCGATTACGCGTACCGGTCGGTGAAGGTCTTCAGCGCGAACCACGTGTTCTCGGTGAAGCTGGGGTTCTGATTGCTTCGGCCATGGCGCCCCTGGCGCCATGGCCTCGCAATGACCGTACATCACAACCACAGTGGGTGGAGGGGGGGGAGAAGTTGTAGGATGGCGTGATGGCCTCCCCTTTCCTCCACCTTGTTTTCCGCATCCAATCCCTCATGATGCCCCTTCGGCCTGTTCCCTCCCGGGGGTTCACCGCTTTTTCCTGCACCGGTGTGATTGACTCCCATGATAATCGTTAGGATATTTCCCTGTTGGGACAACCGGGAGGATTTTACACCGTGCGCCGATTCCCTGTTCTTGCGACACTTCAGACATTCCTTCTCCTGTGCGGGGGAGCCGCTCTTGGCCAGTGCCCGACGACACCCGTCATACACTCGGGTCAGGCGACCTATTACGATTTTGCCAGCGGGGCCGGCGCATGCTCGTTTGACACAACGTGGAGCGACCTGATGGTCGGCGCAATGAACGTCGTCGACTACCAGGGATCGCAGGCGTGCGGCGAATGCGTCAGCCTCAGGGGCCCGAACGGGATGATCCTCATACGCATCGTCGACCTCTGTCCCGACTGCCCGGAGGGGAACATCGACCTCAGCCCGGAAGCCTTCTCCCGCATCGCCGACCTGAGCCTCGGCAAGGTCCCCATCACATGGCAGGTCGTCCCCTGTCCCATGAAGGGCCCCGTCCAGTATCATTTCAAGGACGACAGCAACCAGTGGTGGACGTCGCTCCAGATACGCAATCATCGCTATCCCATACTCAGCCTCGAGTACCTGACCCCAGGCGGGACGTTTGCGCCGGTGAGCCGCGCATCGTACAACTACTTCATTCAATCCCCCGGGATGGGGCCCGGGCCGTACACGTTCCGGGTCACCGACGTCTACGGCCACGTGATTGTCGACAGCGGGATTCCGGACGCCGCGGGCCAGAGCGTTGCAGGAGGATCCCAGTTCCCTTCATGCGATCCGGACGTCACCTCATCCACCGTCGTCACCAAAGTCTACCTGCAGGGACCGTATGAGAGCGCCGGGGACACGATGCGCGCGACGCTCGGCGCGTCCATCCCACGGAACCATCCGTACGGCGGGTCGCCCTGGTCGTATACGGGGAAGGACTCGGTAACGACGATTCCCCCGCACGTCGTCGACTGGGTGCTCGTGCAGCTCCGAACCGGGACGGCCCCGTCGACCACCGTGGCATCGAGGGCGGTCTTCCTCAGGACGAACGGGATGGTCGTCGACCTGGACGGCGTGAGTCCCGTGAGATTCACCGGCGTGCCCGCCGGGAACTACTACATTGTTGTGCGACACCGCAACCATCTCGCCGTCATGAGCAAGGTCCCCGTCCCGCTCTCCAGCGCAGGGGCCATGTATGATTTCCTTGCCGGGCCGTAGGCGGCGGATTGACTTTGCCTTCCGGCGTGACTACATTCCCTTCCAACGTTCTCTCTCCTTCCTTCCTCCACCGGAGGATTCTTCCATGTTCATGCGCGCTCCCGCACGCTACATCGCTGCAGCGACGGTTCTCATTATATCGACTTCATCCGCACGCCCGGTTCCGGGGGATACAAGGGTACCCTCCCGCATCGTTGCGGCCACCGTGTACACCGACAGGGCAATGGTGACACGGGAGGCAAAAGCGGAGATCGCGCCGGGGCTCCGCCATGTCACGCTCGGCGGGCTCCCACCCCTCCTGCAGGACCAGTCGGTTCGGGTAGCCGCTTCGGGGAGCGCGCAGGCGAAGATCGTTGAGGTGAAGGTAGACCAGGTATTCCTCGATACGATCTCCGCGGCTCGAATCGCCCCCCTGCTCCAATCCCGGAAAAACCTGAATGCGGACATCCGCGTGCTGAATGACAGGCTCGCCGTGATCGCGCACCAGAGGGATTTCCTGAACAAGATCACGATCGCGTCCCAGGAATCAATCGCCCGGGAACTGAGGACCCAGAAGCCGACGGCAGACGACTGGGGGAAACTCCTCGGGTTCTTTGACGCGGAGTATACGAAGCTCGACGGGGAATCGCGCCAGATCGACGAGAAACGGGGGGCGCTCCAGCAGAAACTCGAGGCCGTCGAAAAAGAGCTCGGCGCGGCAGGAGGGAGCCCCGAGAAGAAGGAGAAGACGATCACGGTCGCCTTCGACGTTATGAAGGGGGGGTCGGTCGTCCTGGAGGCATCCTACCTGATCTCGCAGGCCGGCTGGTCTCCGTCGTACGACATACGGGTCTCTTCGGCCGACACGATTGTTGAACTGACGTACTCTGCACTTGTCCGCCAGAATACGGGGGAGGATTGGAAGGACGTCCGGATGACGCTTTCGACATCCCAGCCAGCGCTCGGCGGGGCTCCGCCGGAGTTGCAGCCCTGGTACGTGGGCGCCTCCGACAGGGCCCAGGGCTCCGTCGAAGGGTCCGTCCGGGACGCCGGCTCGGGGGACCCCCTTGTCGGCGTCACTATCCAGGCGATGGGAACGCCGTCAGGCACCGTCACCGATGCGAACGGTTACTACAGGATCGGCAATGTTCCGTCGGGATGGCAGGTCCTCCGGATCAGCGACGTGGGCTACCAGACGGTCAACCTCAGAGTGAACGTACGACCCTACGCTTCGGCAAGGGGGGACGTCTCGCTCAACGAGGAAAGCGTCACCGTCGGAGCCGTTGAGATCACCGCGAATGAGCCGGCCGCCAAGAAATCCGAACCAGTTCTTCGCGGAGGCCGCGCCGATATCCAGACGGCCCCCCCCGCGCCGGTCTCCTACCAGACCGCGGAGGTGAAGGAGTCGCTCACGTCGGCCTCGTTCCCCGTCGCCGGCGAGAACACCGTGCCTGCCGACAATGCGGACCACAAGGTGACGGTCATGGTCGCCCCCCTCGCCGGTTCCTTCAGCCACAGTACGGTCCCGAAACTCCAGCCGGATGCGTTCTTCAAGGCCGCACTGACAAACAGCACCGACTTCCCGATCCTCCCGGGGCCGACGAGCGTGTATGTCGACAACGGGTTCGTGAGCACATCGAAACTGGCGGCCGTCATGCCCGGGGAGAAATTCGACGCGTTCCTGGGCGCGGACAACGGCGTGCACATCGAACGTAAGCTTGTGAACAAGGTCACGGAGGTCTCGGGGCTCTTCTCGAAGACGAGGAAGACCCGGTACGAGATTCTGATTACCGCCCAGAACAGGAAGAAGATAGCCGAAACGCTCTCCATCCGCGAAAACGTCCCCGTGTCGCAGGATGAGCGGGTGAAGGTGGAGATCACGGCCCCGCGGCCCGAGGAAGCGGCACCTGACGCAGGCGGGATCATCACGTGGCAGATCCGGCTCGCCCCCGGAGAGAAGAGGGAGATCAAAGTCCAGTATTCCATCGAAGCCCCCGCTGATCTTTCCGTAGGAGGATTGGAATGAGCTACGGCGAATCCACAGTGACCGCTCTTGTCGTCGGCATCGCGCTTGTCGTCTTCGCTCTTCTTGCACGGGCGGCCCTCCATTTCTTCCTCGGCGTCCGCGTCGCCGAGCGGATCGGGGGAGGGCACAACGCGGCGATCGGGATCGAGTATGCCGGCTATTTCCTCGGGGTCCTCCTCATCGCAGGATCCGTCCTCGAAGGGGTTTCGCAGGCAGGAAATGCGCAGGGGCTCACCGCCGCCGCGCCCGGGGGAGTGTGGGCGCAGGCACTCCAGGTCGGCGTCTACGGCATATTCGGGATCATTGCGCTTGCCCTCTTCGGACGGATCGGGTTCAGGCTCCTGGTCCGGACGAACATCCCGGCAGGGGTCCGCGCCAACAACCCGGCCGCGGGGGTGGTTGCGGCCGGAGGGCACGTCTCGACCGCACTTGTCATCGCCGGGGGGCTCTCCGGCGAGAGCACGGGGGGAGACTTCTCCGTGGCGGGGGTGTTCCTGTTCATCGGCCTTGTCGCGCTCTGGGGGATCACCTACGCGTACAGGTTCATCACGCGGTACGATGATTCCACGGAGATCACCAACGGCAACGTGGCCGCGGCCCTGAGCTACGCGGGGATGATGGTCGCCATCGGCGCCATCGTCGGGCACGCGATCAACGGCAATTTCATCGACTACTCGGTCTCTCTCCGCATGTGCGGCAGGGCGCTCCTCCTTGTCCTGCTTCTCTATCCCGTCAGGCAGTTCATCGTCCAGGGGATCCTCCTCGGGGGCGGGTTCCGCCTCTACGGAGGAAGGCTCGACGACGAGATCAGCAGGGACGGGAACGTCGGCGCGGGCGCGGTGGAGGCCGGCGCCTATATCGCAGCGGCCCTCTTCGCCATCCAGGTCGGGTTCTGAGGCGACGATGACGCAGGCAGAGATTCGCTCATGGCTCACCGACTGCGGGATCCCCTCGCTCCCGTATGTCGACGGAAACCCGCGGATCAGAACGGAACCCTGTTTCGTCCCCTCCCGCCGCATGCGGGCGCTCCGGGCGGCCGCCGTCGCGGTGTGCGGCGCCTATGACAACCTCTGCGATATACTCGCTGACGATCCGTCCCACCTGTGCGACTTTTTCCGCCTCACGCGCCTTCAGAAGCTCCTCTGGTATTCGTCGGGAAGCCTCTGGCACGGGATCGCGCGCGCCGACATATTCTGCACCACCGGGGGGAAACTTGCCGTCGCCGAGGTCAATTCCGACACGCCGAGCGGCGTCGACGAAGCATACCTCCTCGGATAGTTCGCCGCGCAGAAATTTCCGGGGTTCCTCAACCCCAACCGGGATCTCCGGGAGGGATTCCTCTCCCTGATCAGCGACGCGTTCAGGGGACTCCGCTCACGCGCGGCCCGTCCCTCGGTGGCACTCGTCTACCCGACGGACATCCCGGAAGACCAGGGGATGCTCGTTCTCTACCAGAGGTGGCTCGAGGAGGCGGGGTTTGCCGTGACGAGCGGTTCGCCGTCGAACATCGAGAGGGGAGAGAACGGCCGGGCGACGATGTTCGGCACGGAGATCGACGTCCTCTTCCGCCATTACAAAACCGACTGGTGGTGCGAGCGTGTCAACGTCTGGAAGGATGCGCGGCCGATACCGGACGCGGAACCGCTCCTGGAGGAGCTGAAGAACGTCATCGAGCCGATGGTGGAAGGGAACCTTGCCGTCGTCAACCCGTTCGGGAGCGTCATCACGCAGAACAAGCTCTCGCTGGCCTTCTTTCACGAGAAGATCGGCCTCTTCAGGAAAGACTCCCGGGAGGCGATAGAGCGGTATATTCCGCTGACGCGGAGGCTCTCGTCGTGCGAGCCGGGATTGCTCGAACGGGAGAAAGACGACTGGGTGTTGAAAAGCGACTACGGGTGCGAAGGGGCGGAGGTGATCGTGGGACGCCTGACCGGCCGGGAGGCGTGGATGAACGCGCTCGAGCTCGCGGAACCTTCGCACTGGGTCGCCCAGCGGTACTTCCAGGCCGAAAGAGACGATTCGGGGTTGATCGAGAACTACGGCCTCTATGTCGCGGGGGGAAAGCCCGCCGGGCTCTACGTCCGCCTGGCACAGGGGGTCACGGGCTCGACGGCCGTTGTCGCACCGGCGCTCGAACGCCCCCCCCTGGCGGGGACGGGCGTGCATGGCGCTCCCCTTCCCGGGGGACTCCCCGTGTGCGTTGAGCCGGTCCGCAGCCTGATACGCTCGTATACTCCGGGCGAGAAGTGGCTGCCGTTCAGGATGGCGCTCCTTCTCCACTCGGCGGCAGATCCCGCGCTCATCGCGCCGCTGGAGATGACGGCCGAGGTTTCAGCGGCATGCCAGACAGGGAGCGTGCTCGGAAGGCTCATTGCCGGCGCCGATGAAGAGGTCCGCAGTTCGCTCCTCATTGTCTCTGATCTCGCCGGTGTCGAGTCCGTCGCGCTCGGCGGGAGCCTTGCGGAAGAGGCGGATATCGTCATACAGATGGAGAACATCGCACACAGGTGCGAATCGGTTCCCCTGCGCGCAACACTTGGCGCGCTTTCTCATTTTGCCGACGTGGTGCAATCGGCGCACGCGCGTAAAGGACGGGAGGCCGGCCGCACCGCGGCATTCATACTCGACAGGCGGCGGATGGATGCGCCCCGGGGCGGGTCACGTGAGTTCAATAACCGCCACTGGTCGTTCCTTCCCACGATACGGGCGCTGGAGGAACGGGGCGTGGAACGGATACTCTACATCCATCCCGGAGGGAGCGATGCGGAGAGCGACGACCTGAATGAGGACTTTGTTCAGTACGCCATGGCCGGGGTGCGGCTCTGCTACACAACTCCCGGGCTCATCCGCTCGCACCAGCGTTCGGGGCTCGAGAGGCTTCTCCGGGAGACCGAACGGATCCCGGCAAGGCGCGAGACGGTGTTCTCCTACATGCTTCCACGCAACAGCGAAACAGCGTTATTGGTCTACAACCAGGAGGCGGCAGAACTGTGAATACACCGGGATCCGAAGCAGCGGCACCGACGACAGTGCAGGTCCGTGCGGGGACGCAGCACCCGACGCTCGGCTCAATAGGGGGCTGGGAAGGGACGGTCCTCCGGACGTTCGCGGCAGGGGGCGAGACCTTCGTCGACATCGAGCTGATGGC
>DATJPH010000305.1:0-2347 GCA_035506475.1 Bacteroidota bacterium
TTGTAGATTCCCCCGTTCCCCTCCTTGTCGCCCGGGTACCAGTTCTGGACGGTCGAGTATTTCACCTGGGCGTTCTCCAGGGCCACGAGCTCGACGACCGCCGCGTGGAGCTGGTTCGTATCGCGCATGGGGGCGGTGCACCCCTCCAGGTAGCTTACATAAGCCCCCTCGTCGGCCACGATCAACGTCCGTTCGAACTGTCCCGTGTCCGCGGCGTTGATCCGGAAATAGGTCGAGAGTTCCATCGGGCAGCGGACCCCCTTCGGGATGTAGCAGAACGACCCGTCGGAGAAGACCGCGGAGTTAAGCGCCGCGAAGAAATTGTCCCCCGAGGGGACGACCGAACCGAGGTACAGCTTCACAAGGTCGGGGTGTTCGCGGACCGCCTCGGAAAACGAGCAGAAGATGATCCCCAGCTCGCCGAGCTTCTCCTTGAACGTCGTGGCCACCGAGACGCTGTCGAACACGGCGTCCACCGCGACGCCGCTCAGGCGTTCCTGCTCGCCGAGCGATATGCCGAGCTTCTTGTACGTTTTCAGGAGCTCGGGGTCCACCTCCTCCAGGCTCTTCGGGCGGACCTTCGGTTTGGGCGCGGAGTAGTAAATGATGTCCTGGTAGTCGATGGGCGGGTACTTCACGTTCGGCCAGGCAGGCTCCTTCATCGTCAGCCAGTGCCTGTACGCCTTGAGGCGCCACTGGAGCATCCATTCCGGCTCGGCTTTCTTTGAGGAGATGAGCCGGATGATATCCTCGCTCAGACCCCTGGGGGCGGCGTCCGCCTCGATATCCGTGACGAAGCCGTACTTGTATTCACGGTTTGCGAGTTCTTCGATGCTGCGGGTTTCTGTGCTCATTGCGCGCTCTCCTGTTCCGCCGCCGGCTTCGCCGCCGTGCGGGGCGCCGCAGGTGCCGGCGCTGCGGGCTTCGCGGCCGGCGGAGCCTTCGTGACGGGGGTCCGGTACTCGGGATAGTTCAGCGCCCAGCTCTGGCCGTCGATCGCGACGAGAATCCCGTCACGCACAAGCGCCGCGACGAACTGGTGCGCGATCGATTCGGATTCGGGGTAGCCGGCCCGGATCCCGTTCCGCTCGAGAAAGAGCATGATGCCGTACTGTATGTCGCGGAAGAAGACGTTGGACCTGTGGTAAAGCGGGAACCTGGTTTTCAGGAACGCGAGGACTTCCGTGCGTCGATCAAGGACTGCTGAAGCATGTGTCATTGTGCTCATGTGCGTGTTGTGTCAGTGAACAGGCTCGGCCTGAGGAGCCCCCCTTGTGATTGTGCGGACGGCTTCGCTTACCCTGCCGACCGCGTACTCGATCTCTTCTTCCGTGGTAAATCTCCCGAGCCCGAACCGGAGCGACGAAAGGGACTCCTGCCGGCTCAGGCCGATCGCCGCAAGCACGTGCGAGGGCTCCGGCGACGATGTGCTGCAGGCCGAACCCGTGGAAACGGCGATATCCTTCATCGCCATCATCAGGCGGTCGGCGTTCACCCCGGGGAACAGGAGATTTGCGTTGTGGGCAAGCCGGAGCTCCGGGTGGCCGTTGAGCCTGAGACCCCCGATCTTCCCCTCCAGCCCTGAAACCAGCCGGTCGCGCAGCGCGGAGAGCCGCGCGGATTCTTCGCCCATCATGGCGGCGGAGATCCCTGCGGCCGCGCCGAACCCCGCAATCCCCGGCACGTTCAGCGTCCCGGGGCGTATCCCCCGTTCGTGGCCTCCCCCTTCGAAGAGAGGGACGATCCGGATCGCGGGCCGGCGCGCGCGGACGGCAAGCGCACCGACCCCCTTCGGTCCGTACATCTTGTGCGCGCTCAGTGAGAGGAGATCGATCTGCATCGCGTGCATGTCGATCGGGACATTCCCGGCGGCCTGCGTGGCATCCGTGTGGAAGAGCACCCCCGCCCCTCTGCAGAGCGCGCCGATTGCCCCCAGGGGGGCGAGCGTGCCGATCTCGTTGTTGGCCGCCATGATCGAGACGAGTATCGTCCCCGGCGCCAGGGCGCGCCTGACGTCGTCGGGATCCACGAGCCCGTAACGGTCCACCGGGAGACGGACAATCTCGAACCCTTCGGTCTCAAGCCGCGCGCACGCATCAAGAACCGCGCGGTGCTCTGTGCGTGCCGTGACGATCCTCTTCCCGGCTCCCGCAGAAGCGCGGGCGACCCCCTGGAGGGCGATGTTGACGGATTCCGTGGCGCCGCTCGTGAATATGATCTCCTCCGGCAGGGCCCCGACAAGCGCGGCGACCCGGCTGCGGGCCTGCTCCACGACGGCTTCGGCCCTCCAGCCGAATTCGTGCTGCCTGCTTGCGGCGTTCCCGTACACCTCGTCCATCACCGGGAT
>DATJPH010000306.1:0-3687 GCA_035506475.1 Bacteroidota bacterium
GTACTTCCAGAGGCTCTACGCGTCGGTCTACGGCGATATCGGCAACGCCTGGGGGGAGAACAACGCGCTTCCCGGGGGCTGGAAGGGGGACCTGGGCGCCGAGGTCCGGCTCCAGTCGGTGTCGTTCTATGAATTCCCGACCTGTTTCTTTTTCGATGCGGCGTACGGGCTCAACAGGTTCGACAGGTACGTCAGGAGCAGCAACCAGTACGTGACGTACGGGAAAGAGTGGCGGTTCTACTTCGGCATCCTGTTCGGATTCGATCTCGAATGACCCTTGTCACCGCGAAGCACGCCTCCTGCGCCCTGAGGCAGTCAGGGGAAGCCCTTCGCGTCCCGCCGCAGGCGGGACAACCCTGTCCAGATGGAGCCAGACCATGAAAACGCGAATATCCGTCGCCTTTCTCTCGATCGCGCTCTGCGTGATTGCGGCGCGAGCGGGGGAGAATCCTTCCAGCGTGGTGCTGCGGGGGCATGCCGCCGGCACAGCCCCGAGCGGGAACGCCCGCATCGATTTCTCATCTGTCCCGCCGCCTGCGACCATTCAGGAGGGGGCAAGCGTTGCCATGCCGGAGTCAAGGAAATCCCCCTGGCTCGCCGGAGGGCTCTCGCTCGTCCTGCCCGGGGCCGGCGAATTCTACAGCGAGAGCTATCTCAAGTCCGCGCTCTTCCTTGCCGCCGAGGCGGCTCTCTGGGCGCTGGCGTACAACTACGATCACAAGGCGGACAGGCAGACGGACTTCTTCCAGAACTATGCCAACGCCCACTGGAGCGTCGTGAACTACGCTTCGTACGCTCTCGCGCATTATGCCCCTGCCGGGGGAAACTACCAGGTCATTATCCCGGGAACGGAGGGCTACCCGCCGTGGATGCGCGTCAACTGGTCGGAGCTTAACAGGATGGAGTCCGATATCGGCGGGACGCCGGCCGGGATGTACTACTCGCACGTGCTCCCCGCGTACAACACGCAGCAGTACTACGAGCTGATCGGCAAGTACCCGCAGTTCAACCAGGGGTGGGATGACGCCCCGCCGTCGTTCACCTACGGCCAGCAGCTCTCCTCCGAGCTCACCTGGTATTCAGGGCAGCGCGGACAGGCGAATACGTGGTACACGACGGCGAGCACGTTCGTGGCGATCGCGTTCGTCAACCACGTCGTCAGCGCGGTCGATGCGGCGTTGAGCGCCGGGTCCTATAACAGGGGACTGCATGCCTCCGTGGGTTCGCAGCAGATCCCGTCGTTCGGCGGCTACACGACCGTGCCGGTCCTGCACCTGGCCTGGGGGCTCTAATGCGTCATCGCGGGGAGTGATTGCGGGGAGTGGTGGCGCTGATGGCGCCACCACGAAGAAGCAACCAGCTATTTCTGCACCCGTGCCATAACGTAGACCGCGCCCGCGAAGAACATGATATTGGCGGACCACGCGGTCAGCAGGGGGTTGATGTCCCCGTTGTAGCCGAAGACCTGGCTCACCTTCATGAAGATGAGGTAGATGAAGCAGATGAGGAGGCTGATCCCGAGCTGCACCCCGACCCCCCCGCGGCGCTTCTGCGATGCAAAGGGGACGCCGAAGAGGACGACGATCACGCTTGCGAACGGGAAGGAGATCTTGCTGTAGAAATCCACGAGCCAGCGGGCCACGTCCTGCCCGGCGTTTTCCTGGTTCGCGATGAACTGCTTGAGCGTGTAGTAGTCCATCTCGTCAGGCTTCTCCTGTTTCTTGCGGAGATCGTCCGGGTCGAAGTGCAGCTCCCCGGCGGGGCGTGACGTGAACTGTTCGAGGTGCTCGGAGTCCCCGTTGAACCAGCGGCGGGTCCCGCTGTTGAGCGTCCAGCTCCGCGACGCCGAATCCCACGCCATGCTCACGGCGTCCATCCGCTCGGTCATGATCGTCGGGTCCGCGGGATTGAAATCCTGGATGCTCACGCGGGTGGCGATGTTCCGCGTGTCGTCGAAATACCCGAGGGAGAGTATCCGCGTGCGGGAATCCTGGATGTAGATGTTGGCCCCCGACGCGCTGACGACGTCCTTGTGGAGGTACACGCGCTCGATGAGGAACTTCTTCTGGTTGGCAAGCGGGACGACCCAGCCGTTGAAATAGACGGAGAGCGCGCTGACGACAAGGGCGACGAACACGAACGGCGCCATCACCCGGTAGAGGCTGATGCCGCTCGACTTCATCGCCGTCAGCTCGTTCTGCGTGGAGAGCCTCGCGGTGACGAAGAGGCTCGCAAGGAGCATGGCCACGGGGATGATGAGCTTGATGATCTCCGGGATGAAGAAGATATAGTACTGGACGATGATGCCCCACCCGGCCTGCTTGTCGATAAAGTCGTCGAGCTTCTCCATCACGTCGATGACGATGAAGACAAGCAGGACCGCCACAAGGGAAAAGGCCGCTGTGGAGAGGAACTGGCGGATGATGGACCTGTCGAGGAGTTTCATCGGGAAGGAAGTCCGTTCGCCTGCGCCTCCTGGCGCGGCCGCCATCTGCGGGGGATGAACCGCGTGAAGAAGCTCCAGTCGATCACGACGGTCTCCCGTGCGACGCGCACGGTGAGGTAGACCCCCATCAGGCCGATGATGATGTTCGCCGACCACATGCCGGTGAACGGCGAGAGGATCCCCCGGTCGGCGAGTTTTTCGCCGCCGATGAGGCAGGCGTAGTACAGGACAAAAAAGCCGAGGCTCAGCGTCGCCGCGGTGCCGAATCCCCCCCGGCGGGCCATGATGCCGAGCGGGACGCCGATCAGGACGAACACCAGACACGCCATCGGGATGGAGTACTTCTTATGGATCTCCACCATGTACTGGTCGATCTGGCGGTCGAAGTTCTCGATGCGGAACAGGTCGGTGGCCACAAGCGTGCTGAACGACCTCGCGTCGTTGAGCGCGGCATAGGTGGACGCCGACCCGGGGGCGTAGACATACGGGGAGGAGGTGCTCACGCTCTGTCCGGCAAGAAGCGAATCGGCCTCCTGGGTCGTGCGGGTGCGGAGGTCTTCGACGACCGCCTGGCGGGCGCCCCTGAGGCTGTCGACGATCCCCATCATGGCGGGGGCGCCGAGTTCCCGGTTGCCGCGCTGGAAGGAGGATTCGGAGGAGCGGGTGAAATCGAATCCCTCGACGTCCATGGCGATCCTGTGGCTCTCGAACCTGATCTTCCGGTATGCCATCATCCTCTGCAGGTCGAGCTGGTGAATCTCGCCGTTCTTCAGGTCCATGATGAGCTTCCGGAAGTCGGGGGAGAACGAAATCGTCCCCCGCTCCGCCGTGATGCAGACGTTCACGCCGGGGTTTGTGTAATCAAAGAGCGTCACCCCTTCGAGGTCGTTTGTCTTCTCGAACGTCTTCCTGACGAGTATGGAATAGCCGGGGATATCCTGCGAGAAGACCCCGTTGCGAAGGTTGATCGTCGGTTTCTTCCGGTGGATGTCGATCGTGAGCGTCCTGAGGCGGTGGTTGGCGTCCGGCAGGACGTCGTTGTTGAACCAGAGGAGGGCAAGGCCGACGGCGAGCGCCCCGGCGAACACGGGGAGCATCATCCTGTACGTGCTCACGCCGCAGGCCTTCATGGCGGTGATCTCGTTTTTCGACGAGAGATCGCCGAAGGCCATCAGCGTGGCGACAAGGACGCTCATCGGTACGGCAAGGACCAGCATCCAGGCGAGCGACAGGGCGATCAG